>CAZTDC010000201.1:0-6131 GCA_964612165.1 uncultured Salinivenus sp. | reverse complement strand
AAGGCGATCACACCGCTGAGCTCTCCGGCCTCCAGTCCAACTGCTCGGTTGACGGATCGAATCCGAAAACTGTCTCGGTCACCGCCGGGAACACAGCCTCCACCAGCTTCTCGGTGAGCTGCACCACCACGACCGGCTCCCTGGAGGTCAGCGCTTCAACCTCGGGCGACGATCAGGACTCCGACGGCTACACCGTGACCGTCGACGGTTCGACCTCGAAAGACATCGGCCCGAACGGATCGGCCACGTTCTCCGATCTCGATGAAGGAGACCACACCGCTGAACTTTCCGGCATCCAGTCCAACTGCTCGGTCGACGGGCAAAACCCGCGCACCGTCACGGTTGAAGCGGGCAACACCGTCTCCACCAGCTTCTCGGTCAGCTGTTCGACGACGGCAGGTGCCCTCGAGGTAAGCGCCTCCACCTCGGGGGACGATCAGGACTCCGATGGCTATACCGCGACCGTCGACGGCTCCACTTCGAAGGACCTCGGCCCCAACGGTACGGTCACCTTCTCCGGCCTCTCCGAAGGCGACCACGACGTGGAGCTCTCCGGGATTGCCTCCAACTGCTCGGTCAGCGGCGAAAATCCGCGTACCGTTACCGTCGAGGCCGGGAATACCGTCTCGACCAGCTTCTCGGTCAGCTGCACCGCTACGACCGGCGACCTCGACGTCAGTGCCTCTACTTCCGGAGACGATCAGGACTCCGACGGTTACACCGTCACGGTCAACGGCTCAAGCTCGCAAGACATCGGCCCGAACGGGTCGGCCGCCTTTTCGGACCTCTCCGAGGGGGACCATCAGGTCGAACTCTCTGGCATCGCCTCCAATTGTTCAGTCGACGGGCAGAATCCGCGGACCGTTTCGGTGACCGCTGGCAACACCGCCCCGACCTCCTTCTCGGTCAGTTGCACGACCACGACCGGAAGTCTTGAGGTCAGCGCCTCGACTTCAGGAGAGGATCAGGACTCCGACGGTTACACCGTGACGGTCGACGGCTCGGACAGCAAGTCGATTGGCCCGAACGGGTCGGCGACCTTCTCCGGCCTTGACGAAGGCGACCACTCCGTGGAGCTCTCCGGCCTCAAGTCCAACTGCTCGGTTGACGGATCGAATCCGAAAACTGTCTCGGTCACCGCTGGAAACACAGTTACGACCAGTTTCTCGGTGAGTTGTGCAGCCCAAGAGGAAGTGGGGCTCTACGACGTGTTCGAGATCCCGGTAACCAACGACAAGAGCTATTCAAACTCTTTTGATTTTAACGAGATTGAATTGCAGGCGACCTTTACCGCCCCTTCGGGCCAAACGACCGATTTCTTTGGCTTCTACGCTGGGGATGGCGACGGAGGACAAACAGGGAACGTTTGGAAGCTTCGGTTTATGCCGGATAAGGTAGGAACGTGGACCTATTCGTACTCCTGGACGGACGGGACGCCGGGAGGATCGGGAAGCTTTGAGGTAACAGATACCGGGTTGCCGGGTCCGCTGAGCATCGCGCATGACAACAGCTGGTACTTCGAAACGGCAAGAGGCAACCCCTTCCATTTCCGGGGATATGATATGCACGTTGTAGCTCCAGAATCTCCCTCAGGATCCATTGTCTCAGATATTGGATGGCTCAAAAACCTTATACAGACAAGAATTATCGATAATGGATACAACTTTACGATGTGGGATGGATTGATTTCACGAACAGGGAATGAGGGGCGCCCATATCCCTGGGATGACTCATGGTGGCTGAATGAGACTGATACGGATCGTTTTAATGTTTCCGCGTTTCGTGCTTACGAAGAAGCGCTGAAATTAACGAAGAATAATGAAGTATACGTTATCAATTTTGCCGGAATGATACACCAAAACGATGTCTATCCTGTTCCAGAAATGAAGCCATTCTTGAAGTACTGGGTGGCACGGTTTGCTCCATTCTACAACTACTTCGGCTGGAGTCCCACGTGGGAGTGGCGTGATATTTGGGGTTCTGATGAAGTGGATCAGATCATGGAATACGTGCACGATATTGATCCCTGGAATAACTTACTCACTGCTCACGATCACTCCGACGACGCCTTTTCGGAGTGGCTAGGCTTTACAATGAGACAGGATCAGACAAGAAATGTGTTTGATGGAAACAGCAGGTCTGATGGCAAAGGTGGGGGAGCAGGGTCCTTTACCGACCAACCAGTTATAGGCTCCGAGGACATCTGGGAAATCTGCGGTGGTAACAATGGAGCTCCCCGCAACCCAACAGAAGTCCGCCGGGGAGCGTGGGGAGATATGATGGCAGGAGTATTACCCCTGTATTCAGAATGGGCTCCTGGGGAACCTTGTGATGGAAGAGGCAACGGCGACGGGGAGAGCGAAGTGCAGAGAATGTTCGATTTTTTCTACTCCACGACGAGTTACCGTCAATACCAGCAGCTCAACAGCCTCGTCTCGGAATCGGCCAATCAAATCGCGTCCGGCACTGAGGGACAGGAGTATCTAGTCTATGACGAAGACGGTGGCTCTATAACGATCGACCTTTCAGACACATCACCCTCTACAACGTTTTCGGTTCTCTGGTTTAACCCCAGAAATGGGAATGAGCAGGGTGGTGGGACCATTGATGGGGGATCCGAAAGTACGCTGAATTCTCCATTCAGCAGCGACACGGTGCTCTTGCTGACCGCTCAGTAGCGACACATTTCTCTGGTAAGGCCCGCGGAGACAACGACGATAGCGCAAGCCCCGCTAGGAATACGGCCGCGACCGCCGACTATTGGCCAACGCCCCATCGACGAATCGACGGTGCAGGTGCAACCGAAGCTGTCCGACCGGAATGCCGATTAACCCATCTTCGACACCCCCTCACGGTGGTTGAGAAGCGTAAAGTTCGGCATATCGTTCTCCGAGAACACTAATAATTCGCCTGTGTCGATCTTTCATGTTTAGAACAAGTCTCCTTTGCCCTTCGAAAAGCACATGTATCCCCAGAAATCTCTCAAATACCCATCGTGCGGTCGGGCGCTGAGTCGGATTCCCTTTCTGGTCAGGAAACGCCAAGTCCCGGGATTGGAGACCCTCTCGGATGCGCCATTCGAGGGCTGAATACACGAGCAAACACAGCGTCATGATCATCAGCGAGGCCATAATCCGACGTTCGCTCTGCAGATAAAGCGAGTCGGCAAGAAGCTGGGGGTCTTTGAGGTAGCGAAACCCCCGCTCGACCTGAACCTGCCCTTTGTAGCCTTCGAGCATCTCTTCGGCGGAGAGGGCCTCCTTGTCCAGCTCATTGGTTGCGACGATGAAGAGACTCTTTCGCTTGATGAGCCGGGCTTTCCGCTCTTCTGACGGCACGAGCGTTCCCTCTACGAGCCATTCTTCACCAGTCTCTGTGAGCCGGTTGCCTTCTCCGCCGGGCGAGGAGGACTCCTCAAGCGTGTAGCAGGTGGCGCGGGTAACCTGCTTTTTTGCAAATTCGCTCGCCTTGAGACCGGACTCGAACTCTTCGAGCGCTTGCTCGGCGTCTTCTCTACAGGCGAACTCCCGCTCGGTAAGCTTGGAGAAAGCCTTTTCCTCCTTCTCATGCTCTTTTCGAACCTGATCCTCGACACTTTCTCGGGCCCGATCCTCAGCTTCTTCCGAATACACGAGGAGCCACCGTTGCTCCGTGTCTCCGTACTCAGAGCGGTATTCTTCCCCTCGGTAGCCTTCTGTAATGGAATCCATCGACTCGATCTCTGCTTCCCGAATTCGCCTTTTCGCTTCCGCGATCGTCTCGGGAACCCGCGTCACGAACTTCACGCCGCTTTCGGTAAGCTTCTCGACGTGATCGGCACTATAGAGGGAGCTATCGGCCACCACGTAGTCAAATCCATGTACGTTCTGCAAGTGCTCTACATGCCGATCGATCAGCTCCGGAAAGCTCCCAGAGCCGCTTACGTTCCCGGATAGCGGCTTCATTAGGACCGGTAGCCCCGCTTTCCGCTCGACAATCATGTCGAGGACGGCCTGATTCAGATCCGGACGCTGATCTCGCGAATAGCCTTGCTGGATGCGAATGACACCGTCGGTAGGCTCTTCGTCCGAGTCGTACTCCCCGTGAAATGAGAAACTGGTCGCGTCCAGATGGGCAAACTGCGAGGTCAGCCCGAGCTTCCCCGCCGCGTGGCCCGCCACGTCTCGAAATAACTCCGTGACTCCGTATTCGAAAAGATCGTCGAGCGCTCGGACCAAGACTCCCTCGTTGAGATGCTCCGGGCGAACGCCCTCTCCGATGAGCCGCTCGGTCGGCACCCTCTCGAAAAACTGAGGAGTCAGGTAAAGCCGCTGCTGCACGAATCCAAACCCGTTTAGGACCATCGCCTTCACTGCTTGGCCGACCGACACCTCGCGCTCCTTGAAGTCCTGAGCGATGTGCTCGTCGATTCGGTCGCCAATCTCCAATTCCTCGAACATTCCGGCGACCAAACCAAGGTGATCGAGAACCTTGCTCTCTGGAAGCTCTCTTTCGCCGAGATCAGTCGCCTGGACTTCCTCTGATAGGGCCATGTCACCGTTTAATCATACCATTATGTCCTCACTTATATGTTTCTTATGGCTGTAAACGGGTCAGTTCCCCCGCGAGCCGGGGTGTCGAAGGTCGGCGATTAAGAGTTGAACCGCCGAATCAGCCCTGAGACGACACTGCTGAGGGCAATTCGTTTTTCACGAGGCGCAATTCAGCACGCCTTCACGGCCTGCAAACGGCGATTCTGCTCAATCCTTAATTTGCATCAGGACCGTAAGCATGCAGAGCTTCGTGACTTTACCCTGCTGGCGGTCCAGCACAGATCAAAGCATATTCCTTGTAATTAAACTCCTGCTTCATTGTACCGTTAATCCGCTCCCGACTTTTCCACTCGACTCTCTTGAGGTCCAAAAGATTCATTCTCCACCTCCTCATAAACCCCAATGTTGTCAGCGACCCAGAAGCCCCGGTCAAGATTTTTCTGAAGATCCTGGGCAATTGCTTGAGTACAATCTTTGTTTAGGGTGTAACCACGTTGCTCGAATTGGTCGATCCAGTAGCTCTTGGGTTTGAGGTTGATGTGACCTACACCATCCTGACCGGGTGAAGCAGCGCTAAATAAGACCGTCGGAGCGTGCTTGCAGCATATCTCAACAAGCTTGTGAGCGGTCTCCTCATGAAGATGCTCGGCAACTTCGATGGACATACTCACGTCGAATCTCCTACCTACAACTGAGAACGATGTAAGATCGAAAGGATGAATTTTGAGACCCATTTCTTCTTCTGCCCATTGCCGAGCTACAGGAGAATATTCAAATCCCTCCGCCTCAATGCCAGCATCTTGGAATTCGGCAATATATACTCCGGTACCACACCCAAAATCTGCAACACGGTTGAATTCTGGGAGATGGCGTTGCACGGATGTTACGAAGGTAGGTGCAATCTCTAGAGCCGCCCTGTGAAATATAGCAAAGGTCCACGGATTATAGACCAAACTCTCTAACCCGATCCATTCCCCGAACTTAGATATCCACCCTCCTATTTCCCCTTGAATAGCAAGATCAAGAGTGCCCTGCCGGTAGTTCCTACGGAAGCGCTCCAGTGTTCGGAACATGACTACGTTTGTCGTCTCTTTGAGGCAATTTGTTTCTCCCTATTTGATACCGGGCTACCACTCGCAACCAAAAGATGATTCCCCAAGATTAGTGCATCCAACCCACTGCTGAGGAAGGCCTGTACGGCCTCCTCCGGGGTATTCACGATGGGCTCCTCGTGCATATTGAAGCTCGTATTGATGAGGCTCGGGATGCCTGTGAGTTGCTTATACTCCTTCAGGATCCGATAGTAAGACGGATTTTCCTCTTCTCTGATCAGCTGCGGCCGGGCAGTTCCATCAGTGTGAACGACCGCCGGTGATCGCTTCGCCATCTTCTCCGTGCAGTTGAAGGTGATTGTCATAAAACGGGCGGTCTCCTCCGCCCCCGAAAGATTCTTATAGCAGTCGTGCCGATCCTCCCACAGCGTAACGGGAGCGAACGGCATAAACTCGGTGCGGTCCAGCTGTTTGTTTAACCACGTGTTGACTGTGGGATCGGTGGTATGGTACATGATGGTTCGGTTGCCGAGCGCCCGCGGGCCGT
>CAZTDC010000200.1:0-6148 GCA_964612165.1 uncultured Salinivenus sp. | reverse complement strand
ATGGGCCGGGCGCGGAGGATACTGAGCGGATCGACCTCCTCCTGCGCCAGCACGAGCACGTCGAGCGGGTCCCCGTCGTCGGCGTAGGACTGAGGGATGAAGCCGTAGTTGGCCGGATAGACGACCGAGGAGTACAGCATGCGGTCCACCCGTAGCATGCCCGTCTCCTTGTCCAGCTCGTACTTGACCTTACTTCCCTGCGGAATTTCGATGATTGCGTTGAAGACGTCGGGCGCGTCGGCGCCCACCTGTACGTCGTGCCAGGCGTGGGCCATCGTGGGAAAAACGTGGTGCAAAAGAGAGGGCGAACTGACGAGACGCGCCGACAACGTGATACGAGTTATTCCAGAGCGCCGTCGTTCGGGCGTCCCGTCTGAGGATCTTCCTTTAGGTGCTGCGACGGATCGAACGAGCGCTCGTCTCCAACCCAGGCTGCAAGGGCCGCACTGGTAACGGGCTGTCTCGCGTCGTTAAGCGGATCGAGCGTCGACCCCGAGGCTTCGGGCGTGTCCTGATTGCCGTCGGCCTCATCCAGCACCTCCGAGGCGCGCTGGACGCCTCGCGCGAGCTCAGAGGCGGCCTCCGTCGTGTAATCGTCAATGCCGAGCCGCCGATTGCGATACAAGTTGGCAAGGGTGCGCACGGCGTCGGTCGTCCCGAGCTGCACGCCGACCTCGTCCCGGTCGCCCGACACAGTGCCCGCCCCTTCCGTGAGCGTCGCCGCCACTGGGTCCAGCCCGCGCCCCGAAAGGGCCTCGACGAGTGCCTGTCCCGATTCCGGCGCTCGGTTGACGACGATGTTGGTGCGCCCGATGTACGGACGCTCAGCGACGAGTCCCTGAATGTGGTCGGCCAGGTCGTCGATCGACGCAACGTCCTCGTGGTGTCGAATGTGGTCGAGGCGGTAGCTGGCCTCGGCGCCCGTCTGTTCCTGCTCTTTTTCGAGGATCGTGAGCGTTGCGTCGACGCGATCCTCGGAATCGTGGGCGGCAAGGTCAACTCCGAGAAAGAAGGCGTGAGCCATGGCAAACCAAGAACGAATTCAAAAAACATAGCGGACCTATAGTCCATGGAACTACGGCCCGCTCGTTCCGCCCCTTCCTTGGACGTATCGATGGTTGAAGACAGCCATCGATTTTGCTTACGCATTTACCGTACAGTACTGTACGCTGAAGTAGGAGCGCTCGTCGGTCCACACCTGCTCGACGGAAAAGCCGGCCTCACCGACGAGCTCGGCAAATTCGTCGAGGGTGTACTTGTAGGAATACTCCGTGTGAATCGTCTCTCCCTCGTCGAACGAGAACTGTTCCCCGGCGACCCTGACGGTCTGCTCGGCGGTGCTGCGGAGGTGGCTCTCAATACATCCCTTGTCCTCGTTCCAGAAGCTCCAAAACTCGAAGCGGTCCAGATCGAAGGTGGCGTCGAGCTCCCGGTTCATGCGGCGAAGCAGATTCTTGTTGAACGCAGCCGTCACGCCCGCGGCGTCGCTGTAGGCCGCCTCCAGTACGTCTACGTCTTTCCTGAGATCAACCCCAATGAGGAGACCGCCATCGGGCTCCATGCTGTCGGCGATGCGGGCAAGAAAGTGCTGGGCCTCCTCGGGCTGGAAGTTGCCCACGGTAGACCCCGGATAGTAAACGACGGTCCGTTCTGCGGGCTCGGGCGGGTCCGGGAGATCGAACGTCGACGTGTAATCCGCACACAAAGGCTGGACGGGCACACTCGGATAGTCCGCCGCAATGTCTTCGGCCGCCTGAACGAGGTGGGCGCGCGAGATGTCGATGGGGACGTACACGACGAGGTCGTCCAGGTGGTCGAGCAAGATGCGCGTCTTCAGGCTGCTCCCGCTGCCCAGTTCTACGAGCCGGGCCTGTGACCCGATGGCCTCGGTCATCGCCCCGACGTGCTCGTTCATGATGCCGATTTCGGTGCGCGTCGGATAGTATTCCTCCTGCTCGCAGATCTGGTCGAAGAGCTTCGATCCGCGCTCGTCGTAGAGAAACTTCGAGGCAATTTTCTTCTGCGGCTTCTGCAGCCCCTCGAGCACGGCCTCCCGAAAGGATTCGGTCGCGGGCGCCTGATCGACAAGCGGAAGCGTTTGGGTGGTGGTATCCATGCGGAGTGGAAAAAACTTGGCAGTATAAGGAGTGGTTGGGATCTTCGATCCACCTCCGAGAGAGAAGCAGCGCACCCGCGCGCCTAGGCTCGTGGCGAATCATCAGCTAACAACGGGGGTGCCCCGGTCGAAGTCAAGAGACCAGCCCCCAATTTTGGAGATTGTGGGAATCGTTACAGATTTCCGGGGACGGAACGAGCCACGCTGCCCGCGACCATCGATCGTGGGGCCCTGGCTGTGGTCAAATGTTGCTGACTCTGTAGAGCAGTCCGTCGGTCGAAGCGCCCTGCACAACGCTCACACTCACATACTTGTATCTTTGCAAACGCCGTTGAGACATTGACTATTGGGACGGTAGGTCGATCCATACTGGGTCTGGACCGGATTGGTTTGAGACCGTGTGTGAGCGGGAGCGCCGTCTCGAAATTTTGCTGTTGAGCCCGAACCGTTGCCTCACACCATCCCGGCACAACTGGGAGATGCGCGGCGGTCCAGCCTCCACCGATCGATCGAAATGCTGCCACGCGATTGCCTTAGAAGCTGTTTGGTGGATGGATGATCAGCCGAGACACAGTGGGTGAAGTGCCAGAAAGGCGCCCGAGCGAACTCCTGTAGCGGTGCTACCGGGTGAGCGTTGAAGCCTTTTTGCACGAGATCCACGAAGTCGCAGGCCTCAGACAATCCGCCAAACAGCTTCTTATACTCTCCTCAGCACACCGAACCTTTCGCCGGACTCGATGTAGAGAATTTGCGCGTGTCTCTTCTCCTCATCGATCCCGCTCGCCATGCACACGGCCCGCCGTCTGATTGTCGTTTTCACGCTCTGTCTGCTCGCCACGCCCACCCTCGCCCAGCAAGCGGACTACGGGGAAACGGAGTTCGAAAATTCGGGCGCGGAGGCGGCCCAGGAGCCCTTCCTGCGCGGCCTCCTCATGCTCCACAGCTTCGAGTACGACGACGCCCGGGCCGCCTTCCAGAACGCGCAAGAACTCGACCCGGACTTTGCGATGGCCCACTGGGGCGAGGCCATGACCCACAACCACCCGGTGTGGATGGAGCAAGACCGCGACGCCGCCCTTGAGGCCCTGCGCGACCTAGGCCCCACCCGAGAGGCGCGCCTCAAGAAGGCGCCCACCGAGCGCGAAAAGGCGTACCTCCGCACGATCCACGTGCTGTACGGCGCGGGCAACGACGATCCGGAGTCGAAGGAGGCCCGCGACGATGCCTACGAAGAGGCAATGGCCGACGTGGCCGACCAGTACCCGGATGACCTCGACGCGCAGGCCTTCCATGCCCTTTCGATCCTTGGCACGGCCCACGAGGGACGCGACTTTGCAACGTACATGCGCGCAGCGGCAATTGCGGAGGAGGTCTTCGACGAAAACCCGGAGCACCCTGGTGCCGCCCACTACCTGATTCATGCTTACGACGACCCGGTGCACGCCCCCCTCGGCCTGCGCCCGGCTCGCATTTACGCCGACGTGGCCCCGGCCGCGCCCCACGCCCTCCACATGCCCTCCCACATCTTCTTTGCACTGGGCAAGTGGGACACGGGCGCGCAGTCGAACGTCGACTCGTACGAGGCCGCGAACGCCAAGGCCGAGGAGGCGGGCGAGGGCCTCAGTGGCGGCGGCTTTCACGCCCTGCACTGGTTGCACTACGCTCGGCTTCAACAAGGTCGCTACGAGGACGCCCGCTCTGTCTTCAACACCACGGAGGCACACGCGACCGACCCGGCCGTCACCCACGGCTACGCCAATTACATGCGGTGGTACATGCCGGTCGCTTACGTCGTGGAAACCCAGCAGTGGGATCAGCTTGACACGCTGCTGTCCGCGATGAACGTCACCGTCGACTCACTCGAGACGCGTGGCGCCGTTGCCGTGCATGTAGGGCAAGGCCTCGCCGCTGCTCAGCAGGGCAACCTCTCAGCGGCCCGGTCGGCACTGGAGAAGGCGACGTCGGCCCTCGGCGACTCGGCCGAGAAGGATCTTCGCATTCAGGTGAAGGAGATGAAGGGCCTCATTGCCTTGAAGGCCGGCAACACCGATCAGGCCCTTTCTCACCTGGAGAAAGCGGCCGCCCTCGAAGCCGAAAAACCCCTGGAGTTCGGTCCCCCATTTCCCATCAAGCCCGCCCATGAACTATACGGCGAAGCCCTGCTGTCGCTCGACCGCCCCGCCGACGCCCTCACGCAGTTCCAGAAGACGCTGGACCGCTATCCGGACCGCGCGCTCGCCCTCTGGGGCAAGGCCCGAGCCGCTGCACAGGCCGGGAAGCCAATCGTCGCGCAGAACGCGCGGTCTGCCCTTACCGACCAGTGGGACACGGCGGACAGGAGCGTCCGTGAGCGGCTAAGCTCTCTTTCCGATACGAGCCCGTCCGACGCTACACGAGGCTCAAAATAACTCCGGGCGCCCCCCACTCCCTCTTCAATGGGGCCTCCGTGCGCCGCTGCGAGCGAAGCGAGGCGCTGCAGGGCGAGCACTCTCGGAGTGAATCTCTGCGAATCAAGCGGAAACGAGTTCGATCGGCCTCCCGCTTGCGCACCAGTTCCGCCGCTTCTCGATGAGATTCTTCGTCGCTGGCAATCCAGATTGCCTCGCTCCTCAGAATGACTCAAAACGAAAAATTGAAGTATCGTGAGAGTTTTGTCGTGTACAGAGGCGAAGACCTTTGTCAACCTCCCATTTCCCCCCAAATGAATTGCTCAATTTGAAATTCCCTGGTCAATCCATTTCTCTACGAACAGCCATTTTATGAAGACTTCTTCTCAATAATCTCCTCAAAGAGACGGGAGATGGCTGTTTGGGGTGTGAGAAACAGCGACGGAATGATTCTATCGTCGTAAACACATTTCTTCTTATCACTCTCTTTCGGACAACCCTTCCAATCTCATGTTTGCAGTTCTGCGACGAACTTTTCTCTCCGTTCTCCTGGTGGGGGCAGTAGCAGCCCTTGCGCCCTCTACCACGAACGCCCAGTTTGCCAGGAACGCGGCCTATCTGGAATTGGGGGGAAATGGCCTCTTCTACACGGCCAACTACGAACGCTTTTTCACTCCCAGTATCAGCGCGCGCGGCGGCCTGATGGCATTCTCCGTGAGCGAAACGGAAAATGGCACCGAGACCAGTGCCACGATCAACGTGATTCCCCTGACTGCGAACTACTTTCTAGGGAGCTCGCACAGACTGGAACTTGGGGCCGGCCCTATGCTCGTCCGCTTGAGCGCGGATGTCGATGCTCCGGGAATTTCGGCCAGCGAATCGGGAGTCATCGTTCTTGGGACGGCCACCGTCGGGTACCGATATCAGTCTCCGGGTGGAGGCTTTCTGTTTCGAATCGGCCTTACCCCCGTCATTGCCGATGGGGTCCTGCCGTGGGCCGGCTTGAGCGTGGGATGGGCATTCTAGCGACCTGAGGAAGGAGGAGCCCCTCTCGGACTGGTGCGCCCTCGCCCCCGAAATGTGAGCAGACATTTCGGGGGTTTTTCTTTGCTCCGGGCAGTACGTCGAGAGGCCTCTGCCCGCTGTGCGATCGCATGTCTCCCCCATTCGAGACCGTCTACCCTGCCTCCTCCAGCTTCCGCTCGATGATCTGCTCCGGCTCCGTGACGCTACGCAGGCAGAAGCGGGCCACGAGGCGACGCTGTTCCTCCTCGCTCAGATCGGCGTGATGGCCCTGCTGGTTCAGGCGGTCCTGCTGGGCGTGGTAGAGGGCCACGGCCGCCGCCACCGATACGTTAAAGCTCTCCGTGAATCCGGGAAGCGGCACCACACACGCCGCATCCACCTCGTCCATCATCGCGTCGGACACGCCGGCCTCCTCGTTGCCAAACACGAGGGCCGTGGGGGCGGTGAAGTCAATCTCTCGGATGGGCACCGTGTCGGCGTGGAGGTGTGTGGCCACAAGCTGGTATCCGGCCTCCTGGAGCGACGCCGCAAAGGCCCCCGGCTCCTTCCAGCGCCACACGTCGATCCACTTCTGCGCCCCGCCCGCCGTGCGCTGGGAGTGCTTGTAGCGCTCGTTGTC
>CAZTDC010000199.1:0-6152 GCA_964612165.1 uncultured Salinivenus sp. | reverse complement strand
TGTCCAACGGCCAGCACGTGATGACGGACATGTGGACGAGCCTCGGCGTGATCGTCGGAGTGGGATTGGTCTGGCTTACAGGGGTCCGCTGGCTCGATCCCGTGGTGGGCCTGCTGGTGGCGGGCAACATCCTCTGGACCGCTACGAGCCTGCTTCGCCGCTCCGTCTACGGCCTTATGGACGAGGCCGATCCGGAGGCCACGCAGGCCCTCCTGGACGAACTCGCTGAGGCGAAAGAAGAGGACGTGATTGCCGAGTTTCATCAGGTTCGCCACCGCCGCTCCGGGGACGAGGTGTGGATCGAGTATCACCTTATGTTCCCCGGCGACATGTCGATCGAAGAGGCCCACGCCCGCTCCCACGAGGTCGAGGATCGCGTAGACGATCTTTTTCCGGACGACGAGGTGCACGTTACCGCCCACCTCGAACCCCGGCGGCACGACGATGCACATCCGGAGGGCCACCGAGAACCGGCCGATCCGCTCCGCGAGGTGTTCTCCGGTTAGGCATGGAAGAATGAAGGTGTGGAGAGGATGGAAGCGAAAGTGCATTCTACCTCCATCTCTCCACACTTCCACACTATCATTTAGCCTATTTCACCAGCGTCACGAAGGCGCTGGAGGTCGTCGAGGTTGCTGTGGACGTGCTCGGCGGACGTGTCGAGCTGGTCCTTCTCCTCGTCGGTCAGCTCCACCTCGATAATTTCTTCGACGCCGCCCGCGCCCAACTTCACCGGTACACCGATGAAGAGGTCTTCGAGGCCGTACTCGCCGTCGCAGTAGGCCGCAGCCGGAAGGATGCGCTTGTTGTCTTTGATGATGGCCTCCGTCATCTCGGCGGCCGCGGCGCCGGGCGCGTACCAGCCGGCCCCTTTCGTGCGCTCCACGATGTCGTCGATCGTGTCGTCGTCGAGCAATTGGGTGACTGGAATGCCGCCGATCGTGGTGTAGCGGGGGAGGGGCACCATCGTGTCGCCGTGGCCGCCCATGAGGAGCGCCTGAATGTCGCGCACCGACACGTCGAGCTCCTCGGCGATGAAAGCCCGGTACCGGGCCGTGTCGAGGACGCCGGCCATGCCCATCACGCGGTTGGGGGGGAAGCCGCTGGCCTCATAGGCGACGTACGTCATCACGTCGAGCGGGTTGGCCACCACGATAATCGTGCTGTCCGGGCTGCCGTCCACGAACTGTTCGGTGACGCCGCTCACGATCTCGGTGTTCTTGGCGAGCAGGTCGTCGCGGCTCATGCCGGGGCTGCGCGGCAGGCCGGCGGTGATGATGCAGACGTCCGAGTCCTCGGTGGGGCCGTAGTCGTTGGTGCCGGTGACCGTGGTGTCGAAGCCGTGGACTGGACTCGACTCCATCATGTCGAGGCCCTTGCCCTGCGGCATGCCTTCTTTGATGTCGACCATGACGACTTCGCCGACCATGTCTTTCTGGGCGACGGCGTCGGCCACGGTGGCGCCGACGTTGCCGGCCCCGATCACTGTTACTTTGCGCATGGGGAAAGTAGGGTTGGATGTGAGTAAAAATGCGAAGGGGAATGATCGCCTTCAATCAAAGGGATAGGAGCCGTGTCTGCCAGCAATATTGTGCGAAAAGGCCCGGACGAAACCGAGTTAGTGGACGATGTTGTGCGCCTTGAGATGCTGCACGATGGGCGCCACGAGGAGGGGGCGAATTCGGTACCGTACGTCGCTCGCGACGGCTTCAAAATACACGTCGAAGGCACGGCCGGCGGGACCGTCAACTGGCTCTATGAGAGATGCATTGCCGAGAGACTCCATCACGTCGACGCTGTCGGAAGTGGGGACCTGGGCAATCTCGCTATACTCCTCGACCGTTAATGATGAATGCACCAGGAAGGCTTTGAGTGCGAAAGACTGTTCCAGGGTCAGCTCATCCAAGACGCGAAACGAGATGGGCTGCGGAGGGGTAACTCGCAACCCCTGACCATTCGCCTGGGGCTCGACGGAGCGGAACCAGTAGAGCAGGGCCAGCGCGACGTTCTGATGGCTCACCTCGTGGAGTCGGTCGAAGAAGGCTTCGCGCCGCTCCTCTTGGCTGGACTGAGTGGAAAGGGGACCCCCGTCGTTGGGGGCGTCGAAGTGGAGGTCTAGTCCGCTGCGTCGATGTCGGCTCATGATGGCCTCCTCGATGGCGTCGCGGCTCAGAGGATCGAGGTGTTCGTGCGTGATGAGTTCAGAGGCAGATGGGAGCCGCTTCTCAACCAGCTGCCACGCGGCGGTCGACATGGTACCGATCCAAAGCACGTGGGCGTCCGTGCGAGAGATCAGGGTGAGCATGCGGTCCAGGAGGTCGAGACCGCCTACTGTCCGGAGGAGGAGCTGTTCGAGGTGTTCGACGAAGCACACTCGGACGGGTTTGGACGCCCCGTTATGTGCGGGGAAAGAGTGGGGGGAGGATTCATCGGCAGAGTCTGGTAGGGGCGCCTCGCGCAGGGCCAGGCCCACATCCTTTAGCGAGAGGGTCGGACGGGATGGAAGGTCGAGCCCAAGGGTCCGGGCGATCTGAGCGGCAAGTTGCGCCTCGCTGTCGGGCCGTGCGTCGAGGCGGAGGTGGTGCAGGGACGCCTCGTTCAGCGTAGTCGCGCGGATCACTTTTAACAGACTCGTGAGGCCGCTTCCCCGGTCGCCGACGAGCAGGAGGGACGCTGGTAGCCCACGTCGCCAACGTTCGACGTAACGGTCGACGAAGGCGCGCTCCTCGTCACGCCCTTTGAAGAGGTCGGGATTCTCCACCGGCTCGAACGAAAAAAGCCGACGGTACACGATGGGCAGTCGCTCGAGCGAGCTGCCGAGGCTGGCGATGGTATCGACGCTCTCCCGGATTTCTTCCGTCCCGGTGTCGGACAGGCCCAGCGTCGACTGGACGGCGTGCCAACTGGCCTCAAGCCACCGGCGGCTCTGCTCGCGCCAGGCCTGGAGGCGGAGCTGTCCCTTCTGTACGTGCTCCTGGGCCCCAGCCGCCGCATCCCGAGCCTCGCGCGCCATCTTGCGAGTGAGGCGAGCGATACGGCTCTGGAAGCGGCTTTCCGTAGTCCATTGTTCATGGAGGCGCGTCATGCCGTGCCGAAAGGCGTGCCACACCGTGTCGGCCCACTGGTAGGCCGCCGCGTCAATGTGTTCCTGTCTGGTTTTGAGCAACCGGCGAGAACGGTGAAGGCTGCCACGAACGAGCGTATCGGTCTCGTCGAGAGAGGGGGCGGGAGCCGTGAGGTCGGAGAGGTCTTGCGGTAGGGACGCAGATCCATCGCCGTCCCCTCCCAATTTGTCATCTTCGGCGGCATCACGCCCGAAGTGGAGAACCTCGTGGACTTGTCCGGCCCGGTCGATCTCGTCGGTTAGCACGTCGACCAGGTGCTGTGCGGCCGACCGCAGTCGGTCGAAGAAGAGGACGTCGAAGGTAACTTCGGCGCCGGCCCGCACGGGCACCTCGTGTTCAGGGGCGGATGGGTCCGGCGGGGCGTCGGGAGGCGATAGGCCGTGCACCGACACGGTTTCGGGGAGGTCGTTCACGCGGACGTCGAGGCTATCGAGGTGAGTTTGAAGGACGCGCCGGAGCCGTTCGGCAAACGGGGTGTCATGAAGGGCGCCGAGCTTCTGGTCCACGATCGTGAGAGCGTCCTCAAGAGGGGCTTCAAGGGTCGAAGCCGTCGCGTCTGAGTTTCCACTGGCATTGAGAAGATTCTGGAGATCCGCGTCGGTCTCTGATAGCCGGTCGATTATTGTCTCGAACTGTTCCTGGACGGGAGATGGGCCTTCCGCCACGAGCTTGTGAATCATTGCGTCGCGGATCTTCTCCGTGTCGGCGTAAAATGCGATCATGGTGGCGCAGAGCCCCAGACGCGCCCGAGCTTGGTTGTCCCACTCGGTCCAGCTTCGATGCTGAGAAGAGAGAGAAGCGTCCGACGAGGCGACCGTTGGCCAGGGGCGATCCGCAGCAGCGTAGAGAGCCTCAAACTGGTCATCGATGTGCCGCCACAATTCCGACCGCAGGTCTTCAATGGAGAGGGTTGCACCTTCACGCAAGACCTTGTCGAGGGCGTTGATTTTGTCTTGGACGGAGGCCAGCAGGTCGGGCGAAGGCGGGGCCTGCGGCACGTCGAGCGACGCCGCGAGGTCGGGGGCAGAGGCGGCAGGGGGCGTGAGTGCTCCTCGCTTGGGCTGAGTGTGGTGAAAGTCCAGGTGATCGATCCGCTGTTCGAACTCCAGGAGCGTATGAGTGGCGGAGGTAAGAACGCGTTCCAGGTCGGCGAGCCAGCCCATGAGGCGGTCCTCCAGTGCCTCGATCACGGACTGATGCCGGTTCACCAACTGATCAGTATGATGGTGCGCGAGTGCGTGGAATGGGATCGTCTGGGTGGGATTTTTGGCGTCCTCGATGCCCAAGACCGACCGGGCACGACGCCGACTGCGAACCCATGCCTTTCGGAGTTCCCGGGCCCATCCGTCGTTGGGGGCAGGGGTGTAGAGGCCGTCGGGCTCCGTGCGAGAGACTGTGTCGGGCTGTTCGCCGAGAACGGATTGCAGGGACTCAATCAACTGCGCCCGTCGTTCGACGAGCAAAGCACCGAGCGGCTGATCGTCGAGGTGGTTCTGGAGAGGCGTCAGGAGGTCTTTCCGCAATCGCTGGCGGTAAGTGCAGATCTGCGACCATAGGTCATTCCATGCTGCAGGGCCGGCTTGGGAGGGAGACGCGTCGAGCGATACGTCGGTGCGGAGGGCGTCGTGCCGGTTGCAGATCTGCTGCAGTTCGGATTGAAGGCTGCAGAGCCGGTCTGCTACAGCGTCGAAGTAGGTGGCATATTGATTGCGGAGGGCCTTTTCAAGGTTCGAGAGACGATCGTCCAGGGAAGGAGGGGGGGCATCGGGGACACTCGACGACCGTTCGGGGGATGGGTCTGGCGCCACGTTTGAAGGAGGAGACATAGAATCAGGCAACGAGTCGGTAAGCGAAGGCGTCAGCGCTCGGTTGGGGCCACGGAGTGGGTGGACATCCGGGCGGGCTCCAGGAGGTCCTCCGCCCGGAAGGCGCGGCGGGCACGCTTCGTTACGTCGCTTCGCAGCTTCCGCTCGTGGCGGGTATCGAGGACGTACGCTTTCACCTGGAGGTGCAGGTAGGGATTCTCGTTGAGTGCTTCGTTGACCACCACTTCCACTGGTTTCTCGAGGTAGGTGTAAGGGGAATTCGTGGCTGCCTCGAATGCGAGTTCCTCGGCCCGTGCTTCATTGGCGGTATGGGGCAAGTACAGATCGGTGACCACCTGACAGTCGACGTCGCCCGAGTTTGCATTGGACACCTCTTCGCTAATGAGCTTGGCGTTGGGCACCGTCACGAAGTTGTCGTCCGGCGTAACGATTCGGGTCGAGCGGAGGCCGATGGCCACGACCTCACCGTACGTGTCCTGTACGTTGATCCGATCGCCGACCTGAAAGGGCTGGTCTAACAGGATGACGATGCCGCCGAACAAGTTTTTGAGGAGGTCCTGGGCTGCAAAGCCCACGGCTACGCCAATGGCGGTAGCGGCGGCAATGAGCTCTCGAGCCCCTAGCCCGAAGATACCGACGATGATCGTATAGATCGCAATGGCCCACAGCATGAGCCGTACGACCGGCACCAGCCGCTTGTAAAGCAGGCGTCGGGCTGCGCTCCGTTCCGCGAGGGCGTCGAGAACGTAGACCAGCCCGCGGGAGAAATACAGCGTTAACAGAACAACGAAGAGGGCGGCCAGCAGGCTGCCTGCGATGGACCACGCAGTACCCGTGGTCTCACTGAACAGTTGTTCGAGCTCGGTAGAGTCGGCTGGGGGATCGGGAACGGGTGGTGCCGGACGGACGGAGGCGCTGATGCTGGTCGTGCTCCGGATAGCTGAGGGCGCCGTAGTCAGGGCAAACGCCTGAGAAGCGCAAGGCGCGAAAAGCCCGAATCCCCAAATGAGCAAGATCCCGACGGCCGGAATGGAAGGGGGGAGAGGGCGACGGGTCATTGTAGACTGTGCACGCAACGGGAGGTTAAGTTGTCTACCTACACACAATACCGATCAGCAGTGAAGAGTGCTACCGGCAATAGGCCGACTAGAGCGGGACCATAAGTGCTTCGAACCGACTGAAGAGCGAGGTCTAGGTTCAC
>CAZTDC010000198.1:0-6171 GCA_964612165.1 uncultured Salinivenus sp. | reverse complement strand
TCGCCACGGCACTCAACACCGCCATCGGCTACGACAAGGCCAGCGAGGTGGCCAAGAAGGCGTCGAAGGAGCGAAAGAGCGTGCGCACAGTGGTCAAGGAGATGGGCCTGCTCACCGACGAGGAGCTCGACGAATACCTTGACGTGAACGAGATGACCGAAACCGGCATTCCGGGCGGAGAGTAACTGCGCGGGGGTCCGTCTGTCGGAGAGCGAATCGCTGCTCGCGTTTCGATGGCGGTATCAAGAACCAACGAGAGAGTAAGCGCATGGGAGCCCGGGAATATTCCCCTATGGCCTTCCATCCCTATCTCCCACGCTCCCGCGCCCCATTCGCTCTTTCCTCTGAATTTGGAGAGGCGACGGGCATCTTTGCCCATGTTTCCGCGTTATAACAACCTCGTAGACGGTCCCGGTACGAATTCCGGGGGAGGCTCCGTTGTCTTACCAGAGCGATCCGCAATGACGGGCCCATCCCGATTCGCCGGGAACCGGTCCCGACGTGCTACTTCCCTTCATCAAACTGACGCAACTTCATGAGCACGAAAGGCAAAGTTTCGATTGCCCTGTTCGTCGGCGCAGCTTTCCTCGCCGGCGTCTTTTTCGCAACAGCAGGAGCGAACCTCTTTGGCCTTGGGGACAGCGTTGGCACACCCGGCCAAGCCGCCAACCTTGACGGCTCCACGGCCATCGAGCAGTCGTCGACGCCCGCTGGTCCCCAGCAGTTCCAGACCGCCTTTACGAAAGTCGCGGAGTCGGTGAATCCGGCCGTTGTCCAAATTCGGGCGCAGAAAGTCGTCGAGCGCCGCATGCGCAATCCGTTTGAGGGCACGCCGTTCGAAGACTTCTTCGGAGGCCCGAACGGCCCGGAACGCGAATTTCGGTCTCAGGGCCTCGGGTCCGGCGTTGTGATCCGCTCAGACGGGCACATCGTTACCAATAACCACGTCGTCGAGAACGCTGAGGAGCTCAGCGTTGTGACGCTAGACGGCAACGAGTACAACGCCGAGATTATCGGCACCGATCCCTTCAGTGACCTGGCGGTCATCGACGTGGAGGCTTCCGACCTGACGTCCATTAGCTTTGGCAACTCGGATGAGTTGCAAACCGGACAATGGGTTCTCGCGTTCGGCTCCCCCCTCTCCGAAAACCTGGCAAACAGCGTCACGGCCGGAATCGTGAGTGCCATCGGCCGGCTTCAGTCTACGCCACAACGCCGGCGTCAGCCGAATCAAGAGGACCGAGAAATCAGTCCGGTCCAGAACTTCGTCCAGACAGACGCGGCGATCAACCCAGGCAACTCGGGAGGCCCTCTTGTCAACCTCAAAGGTGAACTCGTGGGGATTAATACCGCGATTGCCTCACAGACTGGCGGCTATCAGGGCATTGGCTTCGCTATTCCGGCTAATACCGTCGAGCGTGTGGCCACCCAGCTCATTGAAGACGGCGAGGTCCGCCGTGCTCGCCTGGGGGTGGAGTACAAAGCTGCTTCCCAATCTCTCAGAAGCAACGAGAACCTGCCTAGTGGGGCCGCCGTCATCGGACAGGTTGAGGATGGCTCTCCAGCTGATCAAGCAGGGCTGAAGCCGGGTGACGTCGTCACCGCCATTAATGGCAAGAAGCTTGAAAACCACCTCCAGCTCGGCAACACGGTTGCTGGGATGCAGCCCGGAGAAGAAGTGACCTTGACAATTAATCAGCGCGATGGAGAAAACAAGAAGGTCACGGTCACGCTGGGCTCCGCAAGCAGTGGGGAGAAAATGGCTAGTGAAGAAGAAAATGCCCCTTCGAAAGATGAGCTCATGAAGGAGCTTGGTCTGAGCATACGAAACGTTACCCCCGAGATTGCCCGTCAACTTGGACTCGATGAGGCAAAAGGGGTCATCATCGAGGACGTTGACCGTTCGAAACCGATGATTCGGCAGTCGGGTCTCGCTCCCAAGCAAATCATTGTTGAGATGGCTGGGAAGTCCATTCCGGATGTCGAGACCTTCCAGGAGGTCTACGGCAAGGTTCCCGCAGGGGAGGGCTTCCGCGTGGCTGTACGCCTGCCACAGGGCTTCGTGGATGTGACGTACCTCCGCAAACCTGAGTAACACGCCTGACGGTTTTCCTCTTTCCGCACACAACCAAAAAAAGCCCCATCCTCGACCGGAGGGTGGGGCTTTTTCGTTTGGCTATACCCTGGGATGATGGGGCCCGAAGGGTATGGCTATTCCGACTCCTCCTCGGTCGGCCGGTGCGACGGAGGCAATTGCTCATTCAATCGCTCGGGAAAGTCAATCGTTGGAATGCCTCGAAGAATGGGCGGCGGCCCGTCGAAGGAAATCGTGACCCCTTCGGTCTCGTCTCGGAGAACATTTAGGGCCATTGCATAGGCTTCTGCCGCCTCTCGTCGATCGTCCGAAACCGCATCGTCATAGAGCACCATCAGTTGGGCAGCGATGCGGACGAGCATCTGGCGAGTCGGTCCGTCTGGAACGTCATTCATACCAAAATCGTCAGCGATCGGAGGAGAAGAAATCGTCTTGTCAGGCTTTTGAGTGATGAACGTACGCCCGTCCCGCCCGTTCGCCATTAGGCTCACGCAAAGTACGCTCGTTCTAACTCATAGCCCTGATCGCTAATCCTGACATGCCTGACGCTATTCAGCGCCATGATCTCGACGAGATTCCCAATGAATCCACCATTGTCTCTCTCCGCGAACAGGCCGAAACCGAAGCGGTCTCGGTAGAAGCCCGTTTTCCCACGGACGATGGCGAACAAAAGCGACTGGTGGTCTCACCACGCGGCACAGTGGTGCTCCTTAACAACGTATCCGAGGAGACGTTCAACCGATCGCTGTCGGCCGCGGAAATTGCGACGGCCCTTCGCGAATAATGCGGCTTCCCCTCCCCGTTGACGGGGGACCCGGACTGAAGGAGACGCCCTCCTCCGCCCGGTCGTCCCTCTTGTCAGTCCATTCGGGGCACGGATTATGTCTCGACGACGCAATTGGTCGCCCCAAACTCGTTGGACTCAAAGTCGTCGGCTTCTTCCTCGTTGATCCAGCCCTCCTCTTCGCTGTAGTAGCGGAAGGCGTAGCGGTTGTCTTCCTTCAGCATCACGTTCGTGCTGTACGTCTGGTTGCTCCGGCGAACGAACGTGTGCTCTCCCTCTGTCCAGTCGTTGAAGTCACCGACAACGGACACCTCTTCTCCAAAGGGATGGTCTTCCGGAAGCACAAAGGTCACCTTTACCTGATCACTGTCTCGCTTGTCTACCTTCTTAATCATATCTATGTTTTGTCTCTTTTTTGATGGCAATTTGTGAGATGAGAACGAAACGGGAGCACCTTGATTTCAACCCGGTCCTCTTTCCCGTCTGTTCTAGTTGCAGCCTACGCACGAGGTCAGTCAAATGTGGCGTTCGCTCTACAAAAAAACCGCTTCCTTCGATGACTTTTCGCACGGGGATACTTTGGGGTAACGAACGACGTGATATTCTGCCACGATGTAGATGCTTTTCGCGATGAATCTCAGAAAGTGTTCTTTTCGATAGAGTCCTCCCCTCTCTTGGGCTACCCGCTGTGCCCTCCCCAGCACGCTGCGTGGAGGCGGCAATCGTGAGGCTCGGACCCGAACGACGAGCCGTCAATCAGAGTCGAACGGTCTAAAAAAACTGGGCCGGCGTCCGGTCGTTGACTACTCGTGGTCCCGCTTGTGGACGCGCGGGCCGGGACCGCTTGGCAGCGCCACGGTCCCCCAGTATGCCTCAAGTTTCGCGTAGTGAGCGATCCACCGGCCGTCCCCCTCTACCCTAACCAGCGCCGTGTCCTTCTCCGGCTGTACCGACATGTGGAGGTCCTTCGGCGATCTCCGAAAGCCAGTTCGTCGAGCCTTGAGCACCGCCTCCTTCAGCGCCCAGCAGAGAACGAGCGCCGCGTCCGAATCGTACGGGAGCGACTCGACTAGGCCTCGGTCCTCTGGTGCAAAGAGAAAGCGAGCAATCGCCGGATCACGCGGTTCGATGTGCTCCAAATCTGTCCCAATCGGATGTCGGGCACACGCCGCGATTGCGTGGGGCCCCGAATGCGCGATGGAGATGTGCCAGTCTGCCCCGTCCACGTCCACCGCGTCATCCTCGGCTCGGCGGAGCGGCACCCGGGCAGGGGTGGTGTCGAGCTGCTCCGCCAGGAGCTGCCGTGCGGCCGCGCGGCCCGCCACGAACTCTCGCTTCCGGCTCTGTGCACCGAAGGACGCGACGCACGCCTGCTCCTCCTCGGAGAGCCACGTCTGCCAGACAGATGCCGCATCCTCGTCGTACGTGACGGCGGAGAGGAAAACGGACGACGGCACCCGGTGCGCCAGCGAATCAACCGTCATGACAGAGCAGACGAGTAGAGAATACGCGCTTCGACCCCGCTCACAAGAGCGTGTCCCTTAAATCCCAATTTCGATCAAGACATCTGGCTCCTCAAATACACCGGGCAACCCTTATTCCTTCGGCCCAAGAGCGCGACTCACGTGCTTTTCCAGCGAGCCCTTGATGTCCGCAATGACCTCCGCACCGTCGTCACTCTCGACCGAGATTGCATGCACGTACAGGCAGTGACAGTCCGGCGACACGTCCAGACTCAGCGTGCCCGGAGTCAGCGAAATGAGATTGGCCAGGATCGTAATCTCGCGCCCCGTCTGCACGTCAAGCGGGTACTTGACGATTGCGGGTCGGATTTGCAGGGTAGGCTGAATCGTGTATCGAGCCACCTGCAGGGCCGAGACCGTAAGCTCACGAAGAAAGACCACGAGGAGCACAAACACCCGCCACAATCGCGAAAAAGGACGAATGCCCTCGCTCAGGCGCCGAGATTCGGTAGGGTCCTCCGGGTCAAAGATCGGGGCTGACACCCGCAGAATGGCGGCGCCAAAGATCACCCCAAGGAGCACATTCCCAACAGTGAGCGTCCCCTGCAGGGCCACCCAGAGAAGCACGAGCAATAGGAGTCGAACGAGGGTTGCGACCATGGCATCCTGAAGTCTCAAAACGCAGTACGAAATACGCAGTCCTCTTTATCCGCCGAGCACCGCCTGGACGTAAGGCCCGGTGTCCGTCAGGTGCACAGCGGCCTGGTGTGCAAAGGAAAAGACCGGCTCGGCGTAGCACCCGAGGACGAAGAGCATGAGGGCCAGCACCGCCACCGGCCCATTGAGCAACGTACGTGTGCTCAGGGTGTCCGTCACTGGCAGTCCGTCCTCCCGCGCCTGCCAGAACGCCCGGCCCCACACCTGCGCCACGACCAGGAGCGTAAGCAGGCCCACCAGTAGCGCCACGCCCACAATAATCCACCGCTCCTGCTCTAGTCCCGCCTGTACGAGCGTGAGCTTGCCCCAGAACCCGGGAAACGGTGGGAAACCCGCCAGGGAAAACGCCGGCACGACGAAGGCCGTCGCCAGCAGGGGCCGATACTCGTACAGCCCACCCATGTCTCCAATTCGGTTCTCACCGGTCTCTCGCTGCATCAGTCCCCCGATCAGGAAGAGCGTCGTCTTCACCGGGATGTCCTGAAAGACGTAGAAGATGGCCCCCGCCAGCCCCAGCGTCGTGAAGAAGCCCAGTCCCATGACGACGTAGCCCATCGCACTGATGACAAGAAACGCCAGCAGCCGTAGCACGTGCCGCTGCACGAGCGCCCCGAACACGCCCAGGAGCATCGTCGCGCCGGCCACCACCAGCAACACAGCCTGCGTGTAGCCGGAGGGGTCCGGAAACAGCAGACTGAAGACGCGAAGGAGCGAGTAGATGCCGACCTTTGTGAGCAGTCCCGCGAAGATGGCGGCGATGGGGGCCGGCGGCGTGTGGTACGAGGCCGGGAGCCAGTAGTAGAGCGGAAAGAGCGCGGCTTTAATGCCGAACCCGACGAGAAAGAGCATGGCGATCGCGGGCTCAAGCCCCGCGTCGCGCACCGGAGCCATGCTGCCGGAGAGATCGGCAAGATTTAGCGTGCCGGTCAAGCCGTAGAGCAGTCCGATGGCCATCAGGAAAGACGCGGAGGCCACGAGGTTGATGCCCACGTACTTCACCGCTCCGTCGAGCTGTTCTCGACTGTTGCCGAGCACCAGCAGGACGAACGACGCGATTAGCAGCACCTCAAACCAGACGTACATGTTGAAGATGTCGCCCGTGATAAACGCGC
>CAZTDC010000197.1:0-6189 GCA_964612165.1 uncultured Salinivenus sp. | reverse complement strand
GGGGCCCCTCCGGCCCCTGCACCGCCGAGAAGGTGGTGCCGTCGTAGCGGGTGAGACCCTCACGCGTCGCGATCCACAGATCCCCGTCGGGTCCCTCCGTTATGTCCCAGACAAGATTGCCCGACAGACCGTGGTCGGTTGTAAAATGATCGAAGGGCGTGGGGGTATGTTTGTAGAGCCCCTTGCCGTCGGAGGCCACCCACAGATTTTGTTCACGGTCTCGGAGAAGGGCGTCAATCCGAACCCCTTTCAATTGGGGGGTAAAGAGACGGGTCTGGTCGTTTCTGTGACGATAGACCCCCCGTTTCGTTGCCATCCACAGGTCCTCCTCGGACCCATCTAGAAAGTCGAGGATCGTGAGACTGTCTGTGCCGGAGATTTGCTCAAAGCGATCGCCGTTTTGCCGAAAGGCGCCTTGATCAGTGGCCACCAGCAGGCGGTGGTCGGCAGTCAGGGAGAGGGGGGAAATTCCGTTCACTTGCTCACCGAGACCGACTGGGGTGAGGGTCGTGTCCGTGTATCGGTACAGGGTGTTCTTCGTCCCCACCCAGAGCGTGTCGCCCGAAGCCGCGATGCTTTTTGGATTCGTTTCCCTGATCTGGTCCGAGACCACGGTATGAAAGTCGGTGCCGTCGTAGGTGAACACGCCGGTTGGGGTCCCAAACCAGAGGGGCCCGTTCTTCCCGCCCGAAATTGCATGAACGAGATTGTCCGGCAGTCCATCGTCCGTCGTGAAGACCTGGGGGTCCGTTCCGTCGTAGCGGACGAGTCCGCCCTCCGTCCCAATCCACAGCGTGCCCGTAGAATCCTCGTGGATGACCTGGGCCGAGTTGCTGGGCAGGCCGTCCTCGACGGTGAGGTTCATGAAGTTGTGCCCATCGAATCGGGCGATGCCGCCTGAATACAGGGCCATCCAGAGGTATCCCCGCTCGTCCTGGATCACGTCTCGCACCTGCAGCTGCGGGAGCCCTTCATCTTTGGTGTAGGACGTGAGCGGTTGGCGCTGTGCCGTGGCTGACGTGGAGACGAGAAGGCTGCCGAGCAGGGAGACACACGCCAAAAGAACGGCGAGTCGGCGCGTGAAAAGAACAGGTGGCAACCGCATAGTCGATTCGTTTCAGTGTACGAGGCGTAAGGACAGAGGCCAGGTGGGTAGGAACAGAAGACCCCCATTGGGGAGAGAAAGCCACTGGGTAGAAAGCACCAACAAATATAGAGCCAGATTCACGTTCGGGGCGCGTCGTCGGTAGCAGGGGGATCATTTTGCCCGTGCAATCCCGGTGGGTACCGGCGCCGATCCGGGGCCGCTTATGCGCAGAACCGGCTGGGTCGGTGGTCTGAAGACGGTTTTCCGAAGGGCCTCTCGGGGATGGGAGAATTTCACGACCGTTCCGTTCGAAGCGGGTTCGTGCACGGGAGTCCGCACAAAGCCAGAGCGAGCCCGCCGGAATGATTTTCAGGATAAGAGTACTGGGACCCGGGAGCGTTCGTCCAGCGAAGGAAGAAACAGTCGCCGGAGCGGACCCCGCCCCCCAAAACAGGGGGCAGTTAGAGGAATCGAAAACCGAGGGGACTATCGGACCACCGTAATCTTCTTCGTCACCGTCCGGTTTCCCGTCTCCAACCGACCAATGTAGACGCCGCTGGAGAGTCGACTCGTTTCCAGCCGCACGCTGTGTCGCCCGGCCTTCTTTCGTCCCTGTTCGAGAAGGGCCACCTCTCGTCCCAGAACGTCGTAGATGCGGAGCGTCACCTCGGACGCTGCCGGCAGGGCGTAGGTGAGGGTGCCCTGCTCGTGCATCGGGTTTGGACGGGCGGCGAGCGTGGCCTTATTGGGAAGCACGTCGCTCGCCTTCTCCTCAACGTAATCCGCCGTACCGATTGCTACCTTTAGGTCGGTCGTCTGGCCCTCCGGCTCGATCGAGACGGACGTCCGTTCGTGCAGGTCGTAGGTCGCACTCGCGGAGGGGTGGAGCAACGCGAGGGACCGGTTCCGCAGCGCCTCCGTGTGTTCGGTCGTGAGCTGGATGCGGCCCTCCACCCGGCTTCTGAGCGTCACGTCGAAGGTGTGGCCTCCACCGTCCGCGGCCGGAGGGCGGAGGTCGGTCATCAGGAAACGGGAGCGCTCGGCGTCGGTGGGGCCGGGGGCCGCCAGCCGAAGGTGAATTGGTTCGAACTGCCCCGGTGGGGCCATCAGGTCTTCGGGTCCCATTCCGACGGACGCATGTTCATCGAGGCCCACCTGGACGCTGGACGCAGCAGTCTGGTTCGCGTGCGTGGCGGTCAGCGTCAAAAGCGGCGCGTCCGAGCCCGTTTTTCGAGGGGCGGTCTTGGTACTTGAGTCACCGGGGTACGGAATTGCCAGCGTGTCGCGCTCGTCGTTGTCGTTGAAGAAGTAGTAGGCACGGCCGGTTCGGGCAGATCGAAACGTGTCGGCCTGTGAAAACGACCCGTCGAAGTCCCAGATTGTCTGCAGCGTGTCCGGCGTTTGGGCCTGCACACGAGCCCACGAAACGTCCCTGTCGGTCGGGTTCGAGATAACGTTCCAGTCGCTCCGGAGGGGGATCTGGGCGACCGAGTCCCCCTTCAATTCAACGGTTTGGGCGTCCTCAGTAAACGTCCAGTTCGCCTGTGCCGTCAGCCAGAGGCCGTTGCCCGGCCGAAGGACGAAGCGATCCGATCCGTCGAACTTGACGAGGAAGTCCTCGTCGGAGCCGTCGTCGTAGTAGGCTTGCCAGTCGGTTCCGGCCGACCCCGAGATCACGGTCGAAAGGGGATGCGGCTCTCGTCCGGGAAGGGCCACGAGGCGATAGTCCGACGAACGGGCGGCGTCGCCAAAGGAGCGGTCCACGGCGGCGGACACCGTCTGCGGGTACAGGAACGTCTGGGCCTCGTTGGAAAAGTGACTTTCGCTTCCGGTGGAGTCGACGGCCGTAATGCGGTAGTAGTAGGTGCTTCCCCGGGTGACCGTGGTGTCGGTGAACGAAAAGGTGCCGATGGAGACGCTGTCGAGCGGCGTGCGGTCCGCGGGGCCGGAAGACGAGTCAATCGGGGCGGTGCTGCGATAAATGCGGTACTTGGACGCAGTGGACGTTCCGGTCGCTTTCTGGCTCGATGCCGTGCGCTTGGACGACGATGGTCCCCACTGAAGCGTAACCGTCTGTCCGGCCGAATCCGGTTCGGCGGCTAGACCGGTGGGAGCCCCAAATGGCGGAAAGGTCGGGTCGAGCACGAACAGTCCTTCGCCGATGCTGCTGACGATAATCATTCCGCTGTCGAAGAACGGATAGGTGCTCCAGGCTCCGTTGAAGGCCGCGGCGTTGGAGGAGGGATACGTGTCGAAGAAGGCCACCTCGACGGGGCGTTCCGGATCGGCAACGTTCAGGACGCGGAGCCCGCTTTCGTAGTTGGCCTGGTACGTATGGGCACCGTCAACGTACTGATTGTGGTCGATGGCTTCTGTCGGCCCCGAATAGCTCGTGACGAGGCTTGGATTTTCCAGGTTGGACACGTCGAAGACGAGCGTTCGAGTCTTATCCACGAGGCCATCCCGTTCGTCGGTCTCGTCGTCCACGAGAAGGTACCGCTGATCCTCGGTGAGCCAGGCTTGATGAACGTATCCGGACTGGGGATACGTTGCGTTGGCGATGGTTTCTGGACGGTCCTTCTCGGTGACGTCGGCAATGTTGAGCTGACTCTCATTGGCATTGAAGCAGATTTCGTCTCCCTGGTGGTCGGAGTCGGGCCCCTGATACGTCACGCACTGGGCATCGTGGGTATATCCGGTCGCGACCTGTCCTCCCGTCGATTCGTCGAGATGGCAGCCTGCAAACTGGGGCTGATCGGGAGTGCGGATGTCAATGATGTGCAGTCCGGCTCCGCAGTCGGCTGAAGACGGCACGTCCTGCGTGCCCGTGACCCCCACCGCGTAGGCATACCCGCTTTCCGGATTCACGACGATGTTGTGTGCCCTCGAAAAGCGGTCGTAGTGGGCGGTCTCCGAAAAGGAATTCGGAGGATTGTCGACAGAACGAAGCTGCGTGAGGTCAAACACCTGCAGGCCGTGATCTGAGGCCTCACTGACGACGTACGCGTGGTTCTTGTACACCTTCACGTCGCGCCACGTGCTCGATCCGGAGTGACTGGGCAACTCGCCGAGATAGACGGGATTGGTGGGATCGCTCACCTCGACAAAGGCGGTGCCGTCCGTGCGACCAATGATCGCGTACTCGGCTCCGGTTGCAGGGTCGGTCCAGCCCCAGATGTCGTTGAGACTGGTTCCGGAGTCACCGCCAAGGGCACTGATCGGGAGGTGGGACAGCAGATCGACGTTGTCGCACGGATACTGGTCGGCCGTTCCGTCTGTGCAGCGCGTTTTCTCCTGAGAAATGGCTTTCTGCCCCTGCGCCGGACGCACGCTCAGTGCGAGTCCTGAAAGGAAGCACGTCAGGAGAATGAAAAAGGACCACGGCGAACGGCAGCGATCGATCATGGGTCGGGTACACGTGGGAGGTAGAGCGGCTACGGAAGGGACCCCAACGGTTTTTCCTGACAGGGATGCGGGGGCGCCGCGAGGGACCCCTTCATGTCGTCTTCCGCGATTAAAGAATACGGGTGTCTGTTCGGAAACATCCCCCAGCACCTCCTCGCATAATACGGCAACATTTTGCTATTGTCCAGTGGGGCGTCCTGCTGCGGATGGAATTCGTGGCTGGGCTGAGATTGCACCCTTCGAACCTGATCCGGTTCACACCGGCGTAGGAACGCTGTCGCACGGCCGTCTGGTGACGGCGCGTGTGCGTGGCCCGAGGCCGCCCCATCTCGCCGATGGAGGCGGCTTTTTCTATTGCGTCCATCGGTGTTGCCCTCCCTGCCGGTCGCCGAGTACGAGCACCCGAACATCGTCTGGTAGGAAGGGGGCTATTTCGACGCACCGCTCATGACGCTCGACACGACGATACACTCTCGGTCCACGCCTCTCTTCTTTGGACTTCTCATTCTTCTCGGGGGACTCGGAACGGTTGATTCGCTACACGCCCAGTCCGCCACATTCACGGGACGCGTCGATCAGGCTGCCGCCGGAACCCCGCTCCCGGGTGCCACTGTCGTGCTCCGCGATCCAGCGTCCGGCCAGCGCCGCCACGGTACGGCCACCGACTCGACCGGCGCCTTCGCGCTGCGCGATGTACAACCGGGCCGATACCGCCTCGTCGTTCGCTTCGTGGGGTATGATCGCCACACGGAGACGCTGACGCTGCCGTCGGGAGACACGGTGCGCGACACGATTTCGCTCCAACGCCGCGCCCTTTCCCAGAGTGAACTGGTCGTCACCACGCGGCGGGCCCGGCCCCAGGTAAATCCCGTCACGGTGAGCAACCTGTCGGCCGAGACGGTCGACCGGCGGCTCGGGGTGCAGGACCTGCCGTCGCTTCTGTCGGAGACGCCGTCCACCACCTTCCACTCCCAGAACGGCAACGGCATCGGGTACTCCACGCTGCGCATCCGCGGCGTCGATCAGCGGCGTCTGGCGGTCTCGATCAACGGCGTCCCCCAGAACGACCCGGAGGACTTCAACGTTTTCTGGGTCAACCTGTACGGCATGCAGTCCTCCATTGAGGACGTGCAGGTGCAGCGCGGAGCGGGATCGTCGCTGTACGGCTCTGTGGGCATTGGTGGGGCCATCAACATCGTCACCGATCCCTTCGAGCCGGAGCCGTACGCCCTGCTTGACGCGTCGCTCACCTACGAGGCCCCGTCGACGACGATGTTCGAGGCCCTCCAGCTTCAGGTGAACGCCAATAATCTGCTCGATGCGCGGGTGCTGCGGCACGGCTTTCAGACCGCGGCGCGGCCACCCGCAACCTCTTCGTGGAGCTGTGCTACGAGCTGTAGTTTGGCCCGGGCATTGAGGGCAGCGGCCGATTTTGCCACCATCCGTTCGTGAGCATCGGAATTATCGGGCGCGGAAGAGGGCCTCGTCGACCGCGTAGATGGCGAGGCCCAGGGTCGTGAAGAAGGCGAGGGCCGCCGCGGGGGCCCAGATGATGAGGCCGCCGACGATGCCGAGCACCGCCCCGAGGTACTTGATGTAATTGAGCTGCTCGTTGGTGGTGCGGCGAAGCAGCATTTCGAGCTGCTGCTCGTCGTAGGCCCGCACGTTTTCGAACACGATGCGCTCGATGTCGATCG
>CAZTDC010000196.1:0-6193 GCA_964612165.1 uncultured Salinivenus sp. | reverse complement strand
CATCTGCGAGGGTGACGGCCCCATCCGATAGGGCGCCTTTGTTGGGAAGGGCAATTTGTAGCATCGAAGGGTAATCTTGGTGTTTGAACGTAGGCGACTCCGTGCCCGCCTCAGGGATAGATGATGTGTGCGGGGACTAAAGGTGTTCGTACACGTCTTCGAGGTCCAGGTCACAGGCGATCATCATGACCTGAAGGTGGTAGAGGAGCTGCGAGATCTCCTCGGCCGTTCGCTCGGACGATTCGTGCTCGGCCGCCATCCACACCTCGCCCGCCTCCTCCAGGATCTTCTTGCCAATAGCGTGAGGACCGTCGTTCACGGCCTCGACCGTCCCCGAGGTTGGGTCCTGGCGTGCCACCTTGTCTTGCAGTTCGGCGAAGAGTTCCTCGAAGCGTTTCATAGAACGAGCAAACCATGCAGGAAGAGTGCAACGATAGCATAGGGGAGACGCCGCCGGGGAGAAACGACACCCCCCGTGATTTTTAGGGAATTCAGCCTGATTCCACGAGCGCCCCATCTCGGAGACGCACAATCCGATCGGCAGCAGACTCAATTTCTTCGACGTGATGCGTAACCACGAGTACCGTACGGTCGTGCTCACGGTGCATCCGTGCGAGCAGCTCCACGATCTGCGCACCAGTCTCGGCGTCAAGGTTGCCCGTCGGCTCGTCGGCCAGCAGAAGGGGCGGATCGCCAACAAGGGCTCGCGCCGTGGCCACCCGCTGCTGCTCGCCGCCGGACAGTTCGCTGGGGCGGTGGTCCATACGATCTGCAAGCCCCACCTGCTCCAGCGCCGTAGCCGCGCGTGCAGAGCGCTCGTCCGGCGCAACGCCAGCGAGGAGCAAAGGCAAACCTACGTTCTCGCGGGCCGTCATGGTGGGCACAAGGTGAAACTCCTGGAAGACGAGTCCGATCATTGACCGCCGATACTGCGTCCGGGCCGATGCATCGAGCGCGTCGAGCGGCCAGTCTCCGACCTGGATCGTGCCATCGGAGGGCCGGTCCAGTGCAGCCAGGAGATGCAGAAGCGTCGACTTGCCAGATCCACTGGGCCCTTCAACGCCCACGAAGGCTCCCTGAGCCACAGCCAAGGAGACGTTCTGCAGGGCATGTACCGTGGTCCGGCCGCGCTGGTAGGTCTTCGTCACGTCACGTGTCGTGATCAAGGTCGGGGCGGTCGCGGACGACGATTCAGGCGAACGCGTCAAGGCAGAGGACATGACGAGTGCAAACCGAAGAGTAGCGTGCGATCACTTCAATCCGAGACGTCCCGACCAGTTCACTCCTTCTGCACTGCCGAACGACCGATACGGAGCGGACGTTCTACACTCCCCACTACGAAACCGGAACGATTCCGGCGTTTTGCCAGACGAATCGGAAAGTACCGTTTGGCAATTTTCCATCTGCATTGGTACCATCACAACACTTGTACACTCAACCCACCTGTTGACGGATCCCTACAGTTGCGCCCATGACCGACGCTCTATCGCTTCAATCTCCATACTCCGCCCTCGTTGACCGCCTCCGCGAGAAAAATGCATCGCTCCTCCTGCAGGCAGCGGGCGTCGTGAGCTTTGCTCTGCTCACGGTTCTCGGTGCGCAGATTCAATTCCGGATCTATCTGTGGGAGGTGCCCATCACCCTGCAAACCGCTGCAGTTTACGGTAGCGGCTTGTATCTGGGTTGGCGCAACGGACTGTTCGCCCAGCTTCTCTATCTGGCCCTTGGACTCTTCCTCCCCGTCTTCGCCGGCGACGGATACGGCGCCGGCTACCTGTTTGGCGCCGCGTCGGCTGGATACCTGCTCACGTATCCGGCCGCCGCCGCTGCCATCGGGGCCCTCTCAAAGCGATGGAAAACATTTTCGGGAAGCACGCTGGCCATGCTGATTGGATCGGCCATCGTGTTCGCCGGGGGCGTAATCTGGCTTCACTATGCCGCCGGGCATGCCACCTGGATGGAGTCGATCGACAAGGGCTTTCTCCGGTTTCTGGTCATCGATCTGTTCAAGGTAGTGGGTGTCGGTCTGCTCTATTCCGGTACTCGCGCTCTGACTCCGTCGACGGATTAGAAAGAGTAGAAATGTAACCCTTTCGCCGTATCGATATTATAACCCCTCTATCTGAGCAGTGCCCGGTCCGAGTTCCGGGTATTTGGCACGAGTTTTGTTAACACGGAGGTACGCGGAACTGCTTTTTTTCATGTAGCGGTTCTGCGGAAGCAACATCTTTTGACCCATGTTCCGAGGTGAGTGCAATGCGCCGCTCCTCTTTTCCTCCCGAACTCCAAAAGTTTGTTGACACGGTTGAGGAAAACGCCCAGGCTGCGGGACACTCGTCTACCATCTCCCGCATCTTCGGGGCTTGGTCGGCCTGCTACGTTCGTTTTTGCACGGTAAACGACCGAACGTGGCGCGACTCGGAGCACGTGTCGGCGTTTCTCAGCTACCTCGAACGCCGGGAGGACGTCGATGAGGCCTCTCGAGAGCACGCAACCAAAGCAATGGTCTTTCTCTTCGAGGACCTCTTGAAGATGGACCTGAGCGATGCGGCTTGGCATCCGGAACGGCAGTCCGAGGCGGAGGCGCAAAACGCAAGCGCCGAGAGCCCTGAGGAGGCCCCCTCGGCAGACAGTGACACCGAGGACGACGAAGCGGGCGAACAGAGCTCGCTTCTCACCCGGCTGCTCTTCCACACGTCGCTCCCCATCAACGACGCCCTGGAGCTCTGCGCCGGCGATGTCGACCTGGAAGCAGGACTGATCTACGTCAGCGACCCGATGGGCACGCCGAAGCGCATTATCGAGCTGCCCGATACGTTGCACGAACCGCTTCGCAATCACCTCCGACGCCTGCGCGAGAAACACGGACGACGGTACTTCGACGCCCCGCTCTTCCAGGCCAAGGCACTGAAGGGACGAGCCGATCAGAACAACGACTCGACGACGGACACCGAAGAGGAATCTGAGCCGGTGACGGCAGACGGCTCACCAGAGTCGTCTTCGGACAAGCCCGCCTCTCTCTGGGGATACGCCGAGGACTGATCGAGGACGACGAGAAGCAGTCGTTGGGGAGGCACTTCAGGAGAACCCGAAGATACGTTCGCATCGCCTCCAACAGGAGCGGTCCGTCGCTGGGGATCCTTGTCCCCTACCTCTGCTGACCGCCACGCAACAGTGTCTCTGTTTCCCCTCCGTCCCACACCGTTTTTTCCTTCTCGAAGCGGACGGTCTGAGATAAGAAAAGGAGACGACGCGAACGCCGTCTCCAAAAACCAGTGCGACCGATAAACGCAAGACCGCAAAACCGAACGATCCGTCTAGAGGGCGTCGAGGTCCACCTTTTCTTTCACGGCCTTGTACGTCTCCCACGAAATCAGAACCGCGTGGGGCTCATTGTTTTTCTGGATGAGCACCCCGTTGTTCGTTTCCCGAACATGTTCAATAAGATCGGACGTCTCCGATCGAAGCTCAGTAATGGTTGCAACGGAATCTACGCCTTCTGTGTTGTACATCTCGTGGTCTTGAGGTTCGCGCATGGAATGGTTCAGTGGCCCCCATAGGAATGGGGAAATCTGCCGCAATGAATGGGATCTAAATGTTCGTCTCTTCTCCCCAGAAAGATTCCATATGACGACGCGTTAACGTAATATTTTTGAAAGACCAGGAGATCCGAAAATAAAATCTGAACGGCCCCACAAAGCCCCAGAATGGGGATTAGGACGCCAATTTGTTCACTTTGAGTGACATTTCCATTCATGTCTCTTCCACTACTTGCCACGTATGGTACGCTCATGCAGTCGTTTGGACGGCACGAAGATTTGGGGATTGCTGACCGGGTTACATTCGTGACGGAGTGCAAGTGGCAGGGGCACCTGTACGATCTCGGTCGGTTTCCGGGAGCGGTGCCGGGCGACGAAACGGTGCACGGGGAACTCTTCCGCTTGGCCGACCCGCAGGTGTGGACGGTGCTGGATCGATACGAGGGCTACGAGCCCAACCGCGGGGACGCCTCTCTCTTTGTCCGAAGCCGCGTGTCCCTGCAGGCGCCCAACGACCAGACGTCGTGGATCTACTGGTACAACGGCGACCCGAGCGACCACGATCGGGTCCCATCGGGCGACTGGGCAACCTACGTTCAAAACCAGAAGCGATCGTAGGGCGGAAGGCACGTCCGGTCCGTTTCTCCATCCCCACTCGTCACTGCGGAGCCGACGCGATCAAATCGATTTTTGCGTAGAGGTCCCATACCCCGAGGGCGGCCAGCGCGGCGAGATCCACGAAGAGAAGCGGGGCAAACACGGGTGGGCCGTAGCGGAGGGCGTCCCACAACCCCGTCTCTGCAGCGTCCCCCGACAGGAGGGGCGCGAGGTGGAGAGCGAGGCCCAGCAGGCCCACGAGCACCTGCAGTCCCAACACGGCAAACGCAATGTACAGCACGAGGCGGGTGGGGACGCGAAGAAGAACGGCTGTGAGAATGCCGACAGCCATCGCGCTCACGACGACCGGAATCCACTCGGTCCAGTAGAAGAAGGCGTTTTGAGCGTGGTCGATCAGGGACAGTGCGAAGTTGCCGACGAAGCCGCCGAGGGCGAGAAAAACGACCCACTGTCCCCACGCCGGTCGCTCCGGATCTTCCATCCGGTTAAGCAGAAGCAGGCAGCCGAGCCCGGTAAACGAAAGAGGAGCGACGAAAGGAGCGGAGTACGTGAGGCTGAGGAGGGTAACGGATTCGAAAAACCAGCCTTCCAGGTGCCACACGAGCCCGGCAACCCCCACGATGATGGAGACCCAGCCCACGACGTATCCGATCCACCGCGACTGTTGGGTCTGACGGCGGTACTCCTGCACGACGGCCACAAGGAGCGCAATTGTACCGGCCCCAGCAAAGTAGATGGGAATCCACTCCGCCCAGTGCGCAAAGTCGTTGAAGGCGTGGGCCACGTAGACGTCGACGATCAGGAAGGCGACGTTCGAGAGCACGAACAGCTCCAGCAAAAACGGACGGCTGGCGAGCACGTCCCGCCACGAGGCGAAGACGTCCGAAATCGGTGTGGCCTCAGTCGTCTCCATGGCTACGCAACTCTTTGGCCTTCTCTTTAAGCTCGACAAAGCGGGCCAGCAGCTCGTAGTTGCCGTGCCACTGTACGTAGTCGGGGCCGCCCATGAACGCCCCGTGCTTGGCGGTGCGGCCGTAGTAGTGCCAGTAGTCGAACACCTCGAACTCCAGCGGCTCGTCAAACGGCTCGGGGGTGAGGTGCCCCTCGGCCCGGAGCGAGTCGACGATGCTCATGTAGTTGTTGACCTTTTCGTTGGTCGCCCGCACGACGCGCTCGGCGTCCTCAAAATAGCGCTCGGTGTGCTGGGAGGTGTGGCAGTTGTTGCAGGTCTGCTTCATTCGTGCCTGGTTGCTGGCATAGCCGGGCCGTTTCTCCGAAACGGGCGCAAAGAGATACCACGAGAGCCGCTCGCTCACGTTGTGGGTGACCGCGAGGCCCTCCTGCCCGCTCATGTGGCAGGTCGTGCACGTAGGGGACGGCATGTCGTCCACCGTCAACTCCGCCGGATCCGCGTCCATGTTGTACGTGTCCTTGTTCGCGTTGTAGAGGACCCCGTGCTTCGACTCTTCGAAGATTTCGAGTTGAGCGTGGTCCGGGCCCATGTGGCACTGCCCGCAGGTGCGCGGCTGCCGGGCCAGCTTCACCGACGCCTCGTGTCGGGCGTGGCACTCGGTACACGATCCGATGGAGCCGTCGGGATTTGGTTTTCCAATCGAGTGACACCCCTGGCACCCCACCTCCGTGGCGGCCTCTCCTTCCAGCTGGGCCAACCGGTTGGCCGGGCGGTCTACGGCCCCCTCATGAAACTTCTCGGCGAACGCAACCTGCTCCTCCGTAAAGTCCTCCGCTCCCTCCACGGCCGCCCAGGCGGGGGCGGCGTGCCGGCTCCGCAGGAATTGGCGGTTTTCCTCCGCGTGACACTGGCTGCAATTCTTCGACGTGAGGGATTTCGCCAGCGTGAACCCCCTGTGGTCGAACGACTCCTGTCCGTCCTGCGGCTGATGGCAGTCGAGGCAGTTCGTTCCCTCTTTCACGTGGGCACTGCGCTCGAACTCCTTAACGATGGCCGGCGTCTCGCGGCGGTGGCAGGAGGCGCACTTGCCCGTGGCCTTCACGAGCTCCGGGCTGGGCTGCTG
>CAZTDC010000195.1:0-6213 GCA_964612165.1 uncultured Salinivenus sp. | reverse complement strand
CGTTCTGCTCGGGAAACTCCACGAGCTCGCCGGCCTGCACGTTGCTCAGGCCGTAGAGGGTGGCAATGCCGTCGCCGGCTTCGAGAACCGTGCCGGCCTCGTACTCCTCCGCCTCGGTGTCAAAGTTGCCGAGTTCGCGGCGGAGGACGTCGGTGACTTCGTCGGGTTGAATGGAGCCGTTAGACATAAGGTGCTCAGAGATCGATTCATCAAGTCATTGAGAGCGGCGGGACCGACCACGGTCGGTCCCGAATCGCCGGTGTCCCCCAGCCCCCTGTGTGGCCGGCCGGGGGACATCTATGCGATCTGCCCGTTGGCATCGAGCGAAAGGCTCGACTCGTGCAGCCGATCGCGCAGGTTGGTGAGCTTGTTGCGCACGCTGGCGTCGTAGACGCGGTCGCCGATGCGAATGACGAGCCCACCAATCAGATCTTCGTCTTCCTCCACGTGCAGCCGAATCGTCTTCCCGGTCTTCTCCTCCAGCGCATCCGTCACGGCCTCGCGGTCCTCGTCGGCAAGGGGACGAGCGACGACCACGTGGGCGTCCACAATGCCGCGCTGTTCGTCGCGGAGGGCCTGGTACTGGTCAAGGATGGCCTTCGTCATCGTCTCCCGGTCCTTGCCGACCAGCAGCCGAAGGAAGCGAAGCGTAAGTCCCTCGATCCGGTCGGACAGAAGCTCGCGGACCACGTCGTCCTTCTTCTCCTGCGGGATCACCGGGCTCTCGAAGAAGCGGGCGAGCTCACGATTCGAGTCCAGGGTCTCGCGCAACATGAGAACGTCGTCGTCGACGGCCTCAAGCACGCCGGTCTCACGGGCCTCTTCGTAAAGCGCGCCGGCGTATCGCCGGGCAACAGTGCGCTGACTCATACGGGGTGAGGGTTTGAACGTTGAGATGTTGAAGGTTGGAACGTCCTAACATTCAACGTTCCAACCTTCCAACGCATTAATTGGTTGGGAAGTCGTCGAGGGCGTCGTGGACGAGCTGGCGGTGCTGATCCCCGTCCAGGTCCTCCTCAAGAATCTTCCGGGCCGCCTCGATGGCCAGGTCGGCCACTTCATCGCGAAGCTCCTGGAGGGCCGCCTGTTTTTCGCGCTCGATCTCGGCCTGGGCCTGCTCCTGCATCTGTTGGATGCGTTCGCGGGTCTTGGCCTCTTCTTCCTCACGCAGTTCCTCGGCCGACTCGCGAGCCTCGCGCAGGATCTTCTGCGCCTCTTTCTCGGCCTCGCGCCGGGCCTCTTTGTTCTCCTGCTGCATCTCCTTGGCTTCTTCGAGGGCCTGCTCCGCCCGCCGAATGGAGCTGTCAATCTCTTCCTCGCGCTGTTCCATCGACTCGGTAATCGGCCCCCAGCCGTAGCGGTACAGCACGTAGAGAAAAAGCAGGAAGGCGATGGACTTCCAGAAGATGAGCCCCACTGACGGTTCGATGAGGCTTTGGGCAAGCACGGCGGTCATGACCACACAGGGAATGGTGCAAGAGAACGAAACGGGTGCAGAACGTCAGGCACCGCGCGACACGCATGCCTCAGAACCCACCGTCCCCACCCGCCGGTCTCAGGCAAAGAACCCCTTGAGACGAAGGCGAGGGGGAACCGACCGGGCCGAGGAGCAACACGTGGGGTCTCCAGACAGGGTCGTCGTTTAGACGAAGAAGACCAGAAGCAGGCAGATAATAAGTGCAAACAGTGCCACACCCTCAATCAGGGCGGCGGAAACAATCATCAGGCCTCGGATGTCGCCAATGGCTTCGGGCTGGCGGGCCGCGCCGTGCATCGACGAGCTAGCCAACCAACCAATTCCAATGCCTGCGCCGACAGCAGAGATGCCGGCACCGAGTCCTGCAGCGAGATAAGCGAGAGCAGCTGGGTCCATGATAGGGAGTCCTTAGTGAACGGAGTTTCAGTTACGAGGAATGAAGCAAGGGGTAGAAGGCGGTCCCCCGAAGGGAACCGTTGTTATGCTGGGGTCGGCTCCACCGCGTCCTCTACGGCGTCGAGGCGTCCTTCAAGGTCGCCGTCGTGAGCGGGCGCGTCCGTCTCGTGCTCATCGTGGTGATGCTCTTCGACGGACATTCCGATAAACAGTGCCGAGAGAATGGTGAAGACGTACGCCTGAATGAAGGCAACCAGCAGCTTGAGCAGCAAGATGAAGACCGTGAATCCTATGCTAATGATGGTCGTGCCCCACGCGGCCACCTGGCCAAAGATGACGTTCATGATGAAGATGAGCCCGATGAGGCTGAAGATAATCAGCGCCCCGCCCATCATGTTGGCAAACAGACGAATGGCCAGGGCCAGGTGCCGCATGACGAGACCGATGATCTCGATGGGCACGAGGATGACGCGGGCAAAAATCGGAACATCGGGCGGCCCGGTGAGGAGCTCTTTGTAATGATCGGCCGAGCCGTACAGCAGGCCAATGACGAACGTCATGATGGCCAGGACGCCGGTGACGGCGATGTTGGACGTGGGAGCGCCTCCGAAGGGAACGAGCCCGAGAATGTTGGCGACGAGAATAAAGAAGAAGGCGGAGAGGAGATACGGCAGGAAGGTGCGCCACTTGTCGCCCTGAATGTTGGGCTTGGCGATCTCGTCGCGGATGAAGACAACCATCTCCTCCATCATGTTCTGGAGAATGCCCTCCGGCGCCTCCATCCGGCCGGCGCCCCTCTTGTACTTCTGCGCCAGGTAAATGAAGATTCCGCCCACGATCAGCATCGAGAGCAGCGAGAAGACGAGGTGGCGCGAGATGGAGAAGTCGACCACGACGTGCCCGCTTGTGCGCGCCACGGAGCTGTGGAGGTGCTCGCCGGTGGCAATGGCCTCCTCCAGCTCGGATCCTCCGGTTTTCAGGTCCGAATGGCCGTCCCCTGACTCGTCGCCGTGTGCCTTGAGGCCGTACGGCCCGTTTTTCAGCAGGCCAGTCGTGCTCCCGTAGGCCTCGACCGTCAAATTCCCGTCCTCGGTGCGGGCCAGCATGATGCGCGGGAGTTCCACGTTGCCGAACGGCTTGAAGTTGAGGTAGTAGCCGTCCTCAGCGTGGCCGAGGATCGTGTTTTCGACGATCCCCTCCAGGGTCACCTTTCCGTCTCCCGCGGCCGCCCGGGCAGACGTCCCCGGCAGGGCCAGGCTGGTCCCCAGCAGGAGCAGCGCCAGTACGGCAACGGAGCGAATGCGTGTGGTCATAATGCGGGTACGCGTGGCAATACAGACACGTCGAAAAGCATAACGGAAAGCAACGCCCCTCAGGGACGTAGCGCGCCCTGGTCCATCCGGCGCAGGATGACGCGCGTTTCGAGGCCCATGCTCACAACGAGCAGGGCAAGTACCGTCCCCACGAATGCCTCCTCGTGCACCGGGACGTACAGGAGCACCAGCGCCACCGCCCCGAACACCAGGGCCATCCGAGCCCCCAGCCCGCCCAACTCCAGTAGCAAAAAGGACTGCCGCGTCGAGCGGCCCAGAGCAAGGCGATGGGTAAGCACGCGTAGGAGCGCATGCCCGCCCATCACGAGGCTCCCGGCGCCAATGCTGAGCCAAAATGAGAGGCTCATCGGTCGAGCCGGAAATTCACACCAGAACGAAGGGTCGGCGACGGACCGACGTACGGTCCGGTCTCTTCCCGTGAATTACTGCCTACTGAAGGTAGGCATCCCGTCAATAGGGGACTTATGAGAAGCGGTGAATCGCACATGAAAGAAATGCGCAGGCGACGGGGGAGTTGGGATCTGAGAGGCAGTTCCCGACTTCCTTTCGGATTTGATTACAAGATTCGAACACGTGGCGGTGGGGTCACTGGTCCAGGTCCTCCTGGAGGTGTTTGAGTTGGAGAAGGGCAGCCGCGAGGCCAAGGGCCGCTCCTGTCAGGAGGCCCCAGGGGGTCGTTCCAAACCACACGTCGACGGCCAGGTAGCCAAGAATGGGGGGGAAGGCCGCCGCTCCGGCCAAGCGCCATCCGAGGTCCAGGTACGGCGCCATGTCGCGGAGCGCATCCGTCCAGCCGGAGAGCCCGCCCGACTGCGACGGTCGCTCACCGGAATCGGCTTTCGTAGACGAGCGGCCCCGATCTCCCGCGTCGGTTGTCGCTTCCGGATCGTCTGAAGGGGCCATGAGCGCTCCGTAGAACCTGTGTTGGGCTAAACGTCGGTCCTTCACTGCAGAACGGGGTGGAATAACGCTCAGCAATCGCCGGTAACAGCCTGCGGTATACGCTGCCGCTTCGGCACGATGGATGTCCCCCCGCGGTTACGGCTCAGGCCGGACCAACATCAAAGTAGTTTGTAGCCCAACTCGAGCCCATCCACAAAAGAAACGCCGAGCGTCTTGGCTCTACGAGGAACTCGTCTCGGCCGGCGCCGCGTCGTCGGTCTCTTCCTGAGCCAACTCATCAGTCACGTCGCTTTCGGTCATCTCCCCTTCGTCGGCGGTCGATGCCGTCGCCGTCTCGTCGTCGGACGTCTCCCCGTTAACTGAGATGGGCGTGCCCATCTCGCATTCGCCGGTAAACTCTGCTCCTTCTTCAACGACGAGCCGGTCGGTGTGGATGTTGCCCTCAACACGGGCCGTGCTCTTGAGCACGAGACGCTCTTCGACCTTAATTTCCCCGTGCACGCGCCCGGCAATGTCAGCGTTCGTCGCAATGATCTCGCCGTCTACCGATCCGCTTTCCGCAATCATGGCTTTTCCCTTCACCTGAAGCGTGCCGATCACTTGTCCGCTGGCGCGAACATCGCTCTCGGCCCGCACGGTGCCTTCGAAGACCGTTCCTTTGCCGACGAGATTAATTTGATCCTGGGCGGGATTCTGTTGGTTGGGCATGGGAGACGACTCGTTCTCTTTTGAAGGTGTATTGCTGAAAAATCCCATAGGGAATGACGCATTGCCAAAAACAAAGCGGGAACGCAGATCGGGAGGCGTTCGGTCGTGGAGGCAGGCGGTCATGAGCCTTTAGGCGTCCGTCCGTTCACCCGCTCCGCCCCCGCAAGCAGCCGGTGTCCCCCGACGTGCAACACCGCTCTACCGAAAAGCCTCGCTATTCCACCGCAATTGCCACTTCCGGACCTTTACCAACCGACGATGTAGGGGCGAGGATCCTGTGCGAGGCCATTTTGCCACAATTCAAAGTGAAGATGCGGCCCGGTGGTCATTTCTCCCGTGTTTCCACTGACGGCGAGCGGCTCCCGGGCCTGAACGTGATCCCCCGTCTGTTTGAGCAATTTCTTGTTGTGCTTGTACACGGAAAGGTAGCCGTCCGAGTGCTGTACGATAATTGTGTACCCCCCGCTCTGTGCCCAATCAGCCAGGACCACGTACCCCTCTCCGACGGCCCGCACGACCGTTCCCTCCGACACGGCAATGTCGACCCCAAAGTGGGCGTCGCTCGCGTTAAACTCTCGGGTGGGGAAGCCCGTCTTGACCGGCGACTTGACGGGGAGCGAGAGGTTCGGGAGCGCGTACGCCCGGGACTCCGCTTCTTTTCGGGCCTCCGGCGTGGCCGGCAGGCTCGCGGCTGAAACGGCGGGCTGCTCCTGCGCCCGATTGGGGTCATCGTTTTTCGACGGCGCCGGAAGCCGGTCGGAGGCTTCCTGCTGCTCGACCGATCGGGGAGCGGAGAGCTGCTGCCCGCCAGCGCGCGCCACCGAGTCGACGCGGCCGGTCATCAGCTGCTGGAGCCGCCGGATGTAGTGGCGCTGAACGGCCACCGAGTCCTGCAGCGCCGCGACGCGGATGGCATTCAGGCGGGCCTCTTGCTCCAGCTGTTTGGTGCCATACCCGGGGATGAACGTCCGGAGCGGCGTAAATGCCATGAGGCTTACTGCGATCCCCCCCACGAGGAGCAGGCTAATGCCCCACGTGAAAAGAATGTGCTTTGGGGTCAACTGATGCCGGCGCGTGCGACCGACCTCCTCCGTATCCAGGATGACGACCGTGTGCGTGCTGCCCGGATGACGGAGGAGATCAGACAAAAACGACCACATAGTAGGGGAAAACGGCTCCTGGCAAGACGATTGATGCCATTCAACGGAGCATCTTCATCACCGGTTTCTCCCGCCGGCGGCGCGCCCTCCCCACTCGGGCGTCCGGCCCGGGCTGTCACCGATAGCACGCGGGCAGGGCCGGGGCCCACTCCGCAAGCCACTCGTGTCGACGCTGCTGGCGCTGCACGTAGGCGGGCGCCTGCTGTCCAATAGGCGAGCCCGGCGGCGTCTCCAG
>CAZTDC010000194.1:0-6264 GCA_964612165.1 uncultured Salinivenus sp. | reverse complement strand
CCCTACAGTAGAATCCTCGTCGGTTGCAAGTTGGCAGCACCCATTCGACGAACACGACCCCTTATCGGAAACCCCATCAGCCTATGGAGGTACAGCCCGAACTGGCACATTCCATTCACGATTACCTCCAGACGCATCGGGATCAGATGCTGGCGATGCTTGAGGTTCTGGTGCGCGCGGAGTCGCCGACCGATGTGCCCGAGGCGCAGGCGGAGGTGCAGGATGCCCTCTCCCGCCTCTTGCACACGCTGGATTTCACTGTGCAGTACCTGCCCGACGGCGACACGTGCGGCGGCCACCTCTTCGCACAGCCCAAGGATCGGCTGGCGGGCCAACCCGTGCAGCTTCTCGTGGGCCACTGCGACACCGTCTGGCCCCTCGGCACCCTTCAGGAAATGCCGTTCGAGGTAGAGGACAACGTCGTGCGCGGCCCCGGCGTCTTCGACATGAAGGGGGGATTGGTGCAGATGCTCTTTGCCCTCGCGGCCCTGCGCGCCGCCACGGGGGAGCCGGACGTCGTCCCCATTGTGTTTATCAACTCCGACGAGGAGCAGGGCAGTCCCACCTCGCAGCGTCACATTCGCCGGCTTGCGCGCTGCGCCCACCGCGCCTTCGTCCTGGAGCCGGCCCTCGGACTCGACGGCAAGCTCAAGACGGCCCGGAAGGGAGGCGGTCGCTTCACGGTGCAGATCGAGGGCACGAGCGCCCATGCCGGGCTCGACCCGGAGAGCGGATCGAGCGCCATTTTGGAGCTCTCGCACGTGGTGCAGCGGCTCCACGAGCTCAACGATCCAGAGGCCGGCATCTCGGTCAACGTGGGCACCATCGACGGCGGCACCCGGCCGAACGTGGTTGCGGGGGCCGGGTCGGCCGAGGTGGACGTCCGCGTAACCACGCACGAGCAGGCCCGTGAGATCGAGAAGGCCATCCGTGAGTTGGCCGCCACGACGGCCGGCACGTCCCTCGCGATTGAGGGAGGGTTTGGGCGGCTTCCCATGGAGCCGACGCCCGCGTCGCGTCAGCTGTGGAAGCAGGCCCGCCGCGCCGGGGATCTCCTGGGGCTGGAGCTGGAGGACGGCCGCTCCGGCGGGGTCTCCGACGGCAACATCACGAGCCAGTACACGCCGACCCTCGACGGGCTCGGCCCGGTTGGCGACGGCGCCCACGCCCGCCACGAGTTTTGCTACCTCGACCAGATGGTGGAGCGAAGCGCCCTGCTGGCCCTCCTGCTTGCCCAACCGCCCCTCTCAGATGCATCCCACGACGTACCCACTGCCGAACAGACGAGCGCCTCTCTTGCCCAGAACGGCACGTAATGTTGATCGGAAACGTCCCGTGAGCCGAACGCCCATTTCCACATGCCCGAACTCGAAACCCAGCAGCTTAGGGCCCTCGCACGCCAGACAGCCGTCGACTCCCAACAAGTACTTTCCATCCTGAAATGCAAACGTCTCCCATCTTCGACCGCTGCACGTTCAGCTCCCTGACCCGCATCACGAATCTCGACAGCGAGCCCTTTGGCGTCGAGGCCCTTGACCCGTCCGAGTGGGCCACGGGGGATTACGTCGTCGGCATTGTCACGGATACGTCGGGGCACCGCGCAATTGAGCTCACCAGTGGGCGAGACATGGAAGTGGCGGAGGGCGACGCCGTCGTTGGGGCCTTCGGGACGCGGCAGGCCACCCTCGAAATGACCGGCTCCTGGCGCGACATTGGCGACGACCGCCGCATGCACGCCCTGACCCGTGCCGGGCTCTTCGGCCGCGTCGAATCGCGGTCCACCCTGGTCCAGCGCCCCCTGGAGCTCCGGTACCACGGCCACGTCCACCGCGGCGGCGAGAAGATGACGATGACCCGCGCGGTGTCCGCGATTGAGGAGCAGGCCTTCACCACCCCGACGGTCCTCTTTGTGGGCACGTCTATGTCGGCGGGGAAGACCACCGCCGCGCGCATTGTCACGCGTCGGCTGAAGCGGATGGGGCTGGACGTGCTCGGGGCCAAGCTCAGCGGCGCGGGGCGCTACCGCGACGTGCTCTCGATCCAGGACGCAGGGGCGGACTGGGGCCTCGACTTCATGAACGTGGGCCTGCCCTCCACGGTCGTGCCCGAAGACGAGTACCGCGCCGCCGTCCAGCAACTGCTGTCCCGCATGGCCCAGCGTCCGGCGGATGTGGCGGTTGTTGAGATCGGGGCCTCGCCGCTTGAGCCCTACAACGGCTCCATCGCCGTAGAGGAGCTGCAGGACGCCCTCGCCATGACGGTTCTCTGCGCGTCCGATCCATACGCCGTGTTGGGGGTGGAGGAGGCGTTCGCCATGCTGTCGCCCGACCTCGTGACCGGAATTGCTACCAACACGGCGGCGGGGATTGCCCTCCTCAATCAGCTCACGGACCTGCCGGCCTTCAACATCCGCGACAACGACACGCACGACCGCCTCGATGCTCTACTCCGGGACCGGCTCGAGCTCGCGGCATGAAGCGTTTTCGTTCACAGAGCGGGCGAGCCCGTTAGCACCCTCTTCTTTGGTTAAGCGGGAGCCGAACATTTACTTCTGCACGCTCTCCGGTACGTCGCACTCGTCCCGCCGCGTATCGGTGAGCTGCAGGATTCTCCAGCCGTCCTCGTGCTTCACCAGCTGCACGGCGTTGACGCCGCAGTGCGAGCGCTCCTCGCCGAGATAGAAGACGTACGGCACCCAGGCCGTCGCGAGCGGCCCGTCGACGTCAATCCCCACGTCCCAGATGCGCTCGTCCCACACCTTCTCATGGGGCTGCCCGACCGCCGCGACGAATTCGTCGATGGGGGTTGAGTTCACGGTGGCTGAGTCCGATGACCCGAGCGCCGTGTGGAGGCGCGCATCCTCATGGAAAACGGCACGCACGGCCGCGCTGTCCCCCGCCCGCATGCCGTCGAAGAGGGCGTCAATGGTGGCCCGCACCGCCTGCTCGTCAGGGGAGGCCGGGGGCTCCGGCGGGGTGGGCTGTGCCCGCCCGGTGGACACGGCAAGTGCGAACGCCATAATGACCAGTAGGGGGCACCGTCGAACGGAGCGCGCAAAGAAAAACATGGTTCCGCTCAATTGATTCTTCGGGTCGAAATATCCGTGTCTCCCAAACCCAATCGCCTTCGTCCACGAAAGGAGCGAGCATCCGACGAACTTACTGCGCCCGTTCGACGGAGAGCTCTCCCAGCAGGCGAGTATACGGGTCGAGCGTCACGGACGACGGCGCCTGCCCACAGTCGACCTGCGTCTCCGCCGTCCGGTCGCGCATCATCAAGGTGGTCGTCTGTTGCCCGTCGGTTTGGAGCGCCACGTCCACCGGCACCTGAAACGGCGCCGCCTCTTGCGTCTGGCGCAGGGTGACCGTGCATTGGTCGGCCGCTGCGTCGTACTGCCACGTGCCTTCAATCACCGGATGGCCGGCCCGGCGCGTCCACTGGTCGAAGAACGGTTTGAGGTCCTGTCCAGATACGTCCTCCATCACCCGACGAAAGTCCCGAGTGCTCGCGTTCTGGTTGCGGTACCGGTCGTAGTACGTCCGCAGGCCCTCCCAGAACGTGTCCAGACCCATCTCGTGGCGCAGCATGTGCAGCACCCAGGCGCCCTTCTGGTAGGGGTTCGTGTTGAGGAGCTCGTTGGGGTCGCTGAAGGTCGTGTCCACGAGCGGAGCATCCGGCATTTTCTCGTGGAACCGGGCGACCTGCCGACGGGCGTTTTTCATGTACGTCGTAAAGGCCGCTTCTCCCCGAGCGTGCTCCAGGTAGAGGCCCGTGAGGTACGTGGCAAAGCCCTCGCTCAGCCAGAGGTGCGGCCAGTCGGCCTCCGTAACCGTGTTGCCGTACCACTGGTGTGCAATCTCGTGGGCCAGCAGGGGCGTGTCGTCCTTGCCGTCGGCCACGGACTCTTCGCTGTAGAAGATGGCCGCGGCGTTCTCCATGCCGCCGTAGCGGGTGGCCGACTGCACGTTGGCCAGCTTCTCGTAGGGGTACGGCCCCAGGTTTTTCTCGAAGAACCGGAGGATGGGGGGAGCTTGTCCCAGGTCCTTGAAGCCGGCATCACGGTCCTCCGGGTAGACCCAGCTCTGCACGGGCACGCCGTCGACGGTCGCCACAGTGTCGATAGCAAAGTCGGCGACCCCAATGATCATGACCTTCGTCGGCAGGGGCACGTCGGTGCGCCAGTGCGTGACGCGGGTGTCGCCGGTGGTTGAGTCGCTCACCAGGGCGCCGTTGCTCACGACCTCGTACTCGGCGGGGGCCGTCACCCGAAACTCGACGGTCGCCTTGTCGGAGAGGTGGTCCACCACCGGCAGCCAGTGGCGGGCCCGGTTCGGCCAGTTGTCGCCGAAGAAGGTTCGGTCCCCGTGCCGGTTGGTACCGATGATGAGGCCGTCGGCCGGGACGCCCGCATAGCGAATGCGGAAGGTGTGGGTGTCCCCCTGGTCAAGATCCGCGTCCGGCGAGATGCGCAGGAGGTCGTCGCTGTGGGTGTAGGGCACCTTGGCACTGTCTGTCGACACCGAAGAGACGGCCATGCCGGTGTCGCCCGATTCGCTTGGCGGCCCGACGAGGTCGAGCCGCACGGCGGTGAGGGTATCGGTGGTCACGCGGAGGCGGACCGTAGCCACGCCCGCAATCCGGTCCGTCGTGTCGGCGAGGGTCAAGTGAAAGTCGTAGTCCTGCACGTCAATTCCCGGCTGCGGCTTTGCGGCGGGGCCCGGGGCGGGCTGGGCACAGGCCAGATTCGCGAAAAAAAGGACGCTCCCCCCGAAGACCAGGAGGAGCGCCTGCCACCAGGAACGCGGATCAAAAGTCATGGACGGAAAGGCACGGTGAGAGAATGATGCTGGACGGGCTGAGGACGAAAAGGACCTCCGCGGAATCCACTCAGAGGGCCGACGAGGGGACATCGGGCCGTGCGGCACAACAGCTGTTCTCCGCCTCTATTCTGTGGAGTCGCCACCGGCCTCGACGGTAATCTCCCGCGTCGTGTCGTTGAACGGGCCGTCTACAACTTCATCATTCTCGTCTAGCAGCTGCAACTGAACCTCGTACGTCCCGGACTCCAGTCCGGTCACGAAGGCCGGGGTCCACTCCGTCAGCGTGGTCGAGGCCACCTCATTGCCTTCAGACCGGATGGTGTACTTCGCCTTGTAGCCGTCGCTGCTAAGCTCGACGTTGTGGAGGTAGAAGTCGAGCATGATTTTCTTTGCGCCGTCCCCGCTGTACGTGCCCTTGGGACGGCTGTAGATGATGGCGGGGTCCTCCACATTCAGCATGAACTCGCCCCGTTCTTCCCCCACGTAGAAGTTGATGTAGTCGTAAGTGGTGTCGCTCTTCACGCTTTCGTGGTACGACCGGCTCGGGAAGGCCACGAGTGTGTGCGCACCGGGCTCCAATTCGCCGATGTCGAAGGGCGTGCCGGCCTCGTAGTTGGCCATATACGGCTGATTGTCGAGAATAAGGTGGAAGTGCTGGCCGTTCCCCGAGTTGGCAATCTCCTGGGCACGGTCGGTGTCGGTTTGCACGCCGGTTTCGAAGCTGCTGGCCTCAACCGTGACCTGTACCTTGGGACTGTCAAGGACGGCGCTATCGGCGGGGGCTGTGATGAGGGCATCGGCGCCTTCGATGGTCGGTGACCGGTCGCCCTTCTCGATCTGAACCCCGTCGTCTCCCCCGCCGCCTCCGCAGCCGGCGAGGACGAAGAGGCCTGCAACGAGAAGGACGAGCGGCGTATGACGGACGGATCGGAGCATGAGTGTGGGGGCGATTCGTGAAGGAAGAACCGAACGCAGAGGCAGTCGTCGGAGTGCGACTCCGTCCGGGAGTGGGGCCGGACACGGGTAAAGTAGGCAGCACACCCCGTCCTGTCAACGAGCACGCGCGGGGCTCCTCTGGACGTCTCTCGCTGCCAGTCCGTGGTGAGAGCTATGAGGACCCGTCGAGCTGGCTTTAGCGGATGTGGGCGTGTTGAATCAGCGCCTTCGCTCTGCGGCGGACCACCCCTTTCCGGGACACAGACAAGGCAGATTGAGGGAGGGGCCCTTTCAAAAGGAAGGTCTCATTCGTCGTCCGATCTGCTCTCCGGCGCCCCGTCTCCGGACGGCGACGGCGTTTCCCCGTCCGCCCGCAGCGTAAACTCGTCAAGCGCCAGACCGTCGATGACCGACTCGTACTGCGTGAGGTCGGCCGGCAGCAGCACCTCGTTTTCCTCCTTGCCCAGCTTGCCGATCGTCTTCAGGTACTGCTCGGCCAGGCGCAGCT
>CAZTDC010000193.1:0-6276 GCA_964612165.1 uncultured Salinivenus sp. | reverse complement strand
TTCTATTATCGTCGCCCTGCGGTTTCGTGTCAACCCCGGGGAGGGTGACGAGATTTTCTATCCTTTTGTTTGTCATCGTCTTACAGAGATCCTCGGAAACAGATTGCCGAGGTCGCGGGCTGTCTCGGAAGCGAGTTGGGGAGGGTGACGAGATTGAACTTCGACTACTCGCCATACTCCGCGGCCCGAAGCCGCTGTATAATGTCCTCGCGTGCCCTGTCGAGTGCATCCGGGCTTGCGGTAACGCCAGTCACGTGGCCCTTGCAGGCGGGCATGGTGTAGACGGACACGCCGTCGAATGTCTCGATGACAGGAACGGCCTCTTCCCCACGCCCCTCTTCCGTCAGATCGGCTCGGATGGCGTTAGTGACGCGGTTGGCGTCGTCGCTGATGGCCAAACAGAGGGTGGGCTGCGGACTGAAGGTGCGGCTCTGGTTGCTGGTAACCCGCCAGTTTGTGAGGCCCGTTGCCAACGCCTCAATGATTTCTTCTTGCCGCTCCTCGGGGCACACCAGGTGCTCCTCGTTTTCGGTCAGCGACCATCCCTGGTCCTGTAGCTCTTCGATCTTCTCAACCTCCAGCTCCGGCTCGTGCTGGTTCGTCGACACCGTAAAGAGCCGGCCCAAATCCACGGCCACGTCGAACACGTACAAGCCGTGAGCACGTGGGCCTACCTGGTCCTCGGGAATCCACTTCCGACGCGGAAGCGTGCGGTCGTTCGATTCCAGAAACTCCTGCACTTCCTCGTCGGACATCTCCTCCCCATCCGCGTTCACAACGCGAACGGAGTGTTGCTCCGGGTCGTCGCTGCGGTCGTATGACGCCGACTCCCTCGCGAGCCCGGCCAGCAGAGGATGGAGCGGACGCATGGCCGAAATCGACAGCGGACTCCGGCGCTTCACGGTGTTCCCCCCGCCCGACTCGGCCCGCATCCAACCACCCAGCAGTTGATCAGCGTACTGTGGATCGCAGGGCGACCAGGGCTCCCCATCCGCCAAGTTCCCATCTGCGGAGAGCGTCTTGTTGAACGTGACGGGCGCTCGTCGCTCACCCAGCGCGTCGGAAACCGCGTCCAGAATAGACCGCTTCACCTGTTGCCCACTGGAATAGGCAACCTTCCGGTTGAATTGAGGCGCGTAGTAGGTCTTTTGCCCGTCTTGGACGGAAAACACCGTGTGCTCGACCTGACGAAGTCCACGGACGAAAAGGCAATTTGCACTCATGGTCAGAGAAGTTGGATCGTGAGAAAGCGAGAAGAAGGTAGATCAGCAGCTACACGGACTGCTGCTGACTGAATACGTGGTACTTCAGCCGCAAGAGAGTGGCGAACAGGGGAAAGTCGCTCGACGGCATCTTTGCCACCTCATCTCCGATTTTGTTGATGAGGTCGGCGTGGGTCCCGTCATCCTTGACGACAGCCGTCAGCGATTCGAGGAATTCCTGGCGGTGACCGGCCTTCAACACCTGCTCGGCCGTCCGCTTCGTCGTCGTTGTTGTATCATCCGATTGCGCGTACTCGCGCAGCGCCTCGGCAAGCCGCTCGGTCGTGTCGATGAGGTCTTCGTTGTTGAGCATGGCAATAATCCAGGTCTGAAAGATCAGGTATCGGGTAAACTTGTTTTCGCTTCGGGTCGTCCCGGGCATCTTCGAATTACGCTGGCCGGGCATGTACTTCCGCAGTCGATCTGGCTGTAGGGCCTTTAGCCCAATGGCCCCCTGCTCGCACGCCCGGTAAATGCTGAACGCCGGCTCGAAGGCATCCGCCAGCCGCCGGGCAGACACTCCGTCCACGTCGCCGAATAGGGTCTCGTAAAGCTCTGTCATGTACTGCACCTCAGGCAGGAGCAGCTGCCGGAAACCAATCGTCTGGTTCGTGTTGCCCAGTGAGTAGAGGTAGACCGTCAGCTGCTTGTCCGGTAGGTGCCGCGCCAGCGCAAATAGAAGCTGTGCCCAGTCTTTCGTGCTAATGCCGCTGCTGGTCACGTGCGGCTCAAAGTCCCGAAGCGGATCGTCCGGACGGTAATCCCACCCAAACCGGTGCGAGAGCCACTGCCCGTTCCAGGTCGTGATTTGATTCCCCTTCAGGCCCGGCGTCTGGTCGAGATATGTCCGGTAGAGCTCCCATCCTTCGAGCAACGCCCGTAGTACCGAATCCTCGTCAACAAGCATAGAGAGCCCACCCGACAGGCCTACACCGCACCCGGCCCCAATCCAGGAGCAGTACGCCTCGTCCGCGCTTGCGGACGCCCCTACCGTGCTAACCTGTCCGGAGGTCGTTTCCATCGCGCCGTCGGCCATGCCCCCCATGAACAAGTGTCCCACCGGGCGCTGGATCTCCCCGATCTTTTCGTGCGTCTCGGCCAGGGCCTCTTGACGAACGTCCGCTTCATCCCGGCTTCCAGAGTACTTGGGTTGCGCAAACGGCGCGTTGTTCGGCCAGAAGAGATACCGCTCATCATCAAAGAAAAGCGGGAAGAGCACCTCGTCGAAAAACGACTTTGGGGAAAGCGGCGGCCCGTCGCGCATGTGCTCGTTGTAAAGGTCGAGGGCGCGGCGCCCGATGTAAGAGGTATACATAATTGATGTGTCAGCTAGAGAATGTTGGGCGAAGCCTCATCGGCCGACTCTGTCGTGAGACCAAGCCGCAGTCCCTCCGGATCGTAACGCGAGTCGGGCGCACAGAGCGGCTCGTGGCCAATGTCCTGTAGCCGTCCCCACTCGTCCTCGAACCGCTTGAAGCTCACCGGGACGGGAATGTGCATCAGTTGGCGCTCCTCCCAGCCGGCGTCGGCGTACTGTTGGGCCTCGGAGCGCAGGATGCACGTCTCCGAGTTGATGTTGAGGGCCTTCAGCAGAACCGATTTCGGGCGGTGCTGGAGCTTCTGAATCCGATACTGTCCGTCTTGCCAGATGAAGTGGGTGCCGACCTCCGGAATTTCGACCTCCGGATAGACGGCGTCGATGCGGTCCTGCACCTCGGCCTCCCGAAGCACTTCGCCGTCCGCAGGCAGTGCCCTGAAGCTCGCCCGCACCGTTTCGGCCTCGTACGGCAAGAGAGCGGCATCCTCCTCGGGGGGGGCAATGACGTAGATCGGCTTCAATAGGCCGATGGTGTCCTCAGAACGTTTGCGATTGACCCGGCCGAAACGCTGGATCATTCCGTCCAGCGGAGCCGCGTCGGTAATCATAGCATCGAACGAGATGTCGAGGCTCACTTCCACGACCTGGGTCGCGCACACCACACACGGGCCGTTCTGCTGCTCGAAGACCTCAATCTGGTCTTCCAGCTCGGCCCGGTCACCGCGCTTGTACCGGCTGTGGATGAGCATGGCCGGCACCTCGGGATGCCGCCCCCGAACTTTTCGAAACCGCCGTTGCGCGGTATCGACCTGATTGCTCACAAATAAGACGCGAGCTCCCTGCTCCAGTAGCTCGTCGAGTTCGGTCCAGGCGGCGTCCGGCGACGGGCATTTGCGGATGCGATGCCGGTTGAAGGTGTCGAGGGTCTCGTCGTCGAGTTGGATCTGCTGAACGTTCTCCTCCCCTCCTAGCACATCGGTAAGCGCATCGGCCAGAGCCGATGGAATCGTCGCGGTTCCAATGTGCACCCGGCACCCGAGCTCGACGAGCATCCGCACAATCTGGAGCACCATCGAGCGGGCCACGCCGTCGTAGGTGTGCACCTCGTCGAGAATCACGTCATTCCCCCGCAGGTCGAGTGCCATGGCCTCGTAGCCCGCCGTACCGAAGACGATGGACGCCATCTGGTAGGGCGTCATTACCTTCACGCTGGCCCCCGGATGGCGCTGCAGGTCCGGGTCTTCCTCAAAGTCTTCGTCGTCCAGTTCGATGCGGGAGGTGGCGTGGAGCCGCCTCACATCGGCTGGAGCGTCGAAGTGCTCGTGGAGATCCGTCTGGATGCGACGGTACATGGCATTGATGGACGCCTGAAATGGAAGCGTGTAGAACACGCGCCCGTCGCAGCGTCCCAGCAGGAAGTTCGTTTTCCCGGCCCCCGTTGGAGCCGTAACAAGCGTGTGGGGCCGGCTATCGCCGGTCTCTTTTTTCGACAGCGGATACAGATCCGATGTCGCGTACGGCCCTCCGTTTTCCCGGTATCCTGTCAGGTCCGGTTCTTGGTGCAGGTCGTCCACCTCGTCGGCCGTGTCATGCGTGTAGTTGGAGGCAAAGTGATCGGCACTCATCATCACGCCGCGAAGCTCCGACCATCCGTCCGGATTCTTCCGGCAGTGCGCCAGTGAAAAATCGAACGCCTCTCGGCGGGCCTCTTCACCGATAGATCTCGCCTCAATTCCAAACTTCGCTGCAACCTCAATGGCCTCTGGTCCCCAGGTCGCCCACTCCTCCTGGTGGCGCTCGAAAACGCGATCCGGCCCGTACTCTCGCACCAAGTCAATCAATCCTCGATCGCTCCGGTCTTTTTTGATGGACTTGTGGTGGGCTGCAATAAGATCCACCATCTGCGGCCACTCTTCTTCGCTAACCAGCGGAAGAAAAAGCAGCGACGAGATCTCGTGGCGGTGCGGCTCTTGCTCAATCCAGTCTCGCTCCGTGAGCTCATCTCGCAGCATGGCCTGGGGAAACGGATGGGCCTTCCCGAGATCGTGCAGAACGGTTCCGCGACGCGATACCTCAGACGGGACGCCGAGCTCACCGGCCATCTGGGTCATTGCCTCTAAAACGTGGCGTGTATGCTCTTCGAGGGTGAGGCCGCCCCGATCCGGACTCTTCGCTAGAAGGGTCATCGCGATGCTCGGTCTGCTGAGACAGGATCACCGGTGATATCAAGGGTGCCGTACATCGGCGCCCCGTCCTCGTAGCGGTTATAGCCCACCATGAACGCGTCGTCGCCCCGCCCGAACACGAGCTCGAACCCAGTGAGATCGTCGAATTCCGACTCCGTCATCTTCCGAATCGGCCCGTCCGGCATCACCACATCCTCATTTCGGGACAGACACAGGTGTTGGCGGTGAGCCTTCTGGGCGTCATCTTGGCTCGGAAACGCCAGATGCAAGCGGGGATTGAGCATGACTCCCCGGTCCAGCACCGCCGTCGCCCGCTGGTAGGTGACCTCCTGCCGCTTCTTTACCGTCTTCCGATCGATGCCTGCCGACTGGGTCGTTTCCCCCTGCACGCTAAATCCGTCGTGCGTCAGTCGGTGGCGGCAAATCTCTGACACGCCGAGCTTCTGACGCATCCCCTCAATGGTGCTTGGCGTGAGAAACTGCTGGCTGTAGGTCAGCTCGTCGCGAACGGCCGTCCACGGCTTGATGAAGCCGAACGGGCCGGTGTAGGTCACAACGTGATAGGATGTGCTCATGGATCGCTTGCTTCGTTCGTCTAATCATCAGTGATGCCGGTCCTCAGTCCACCGAGTTGCGCTTCGTGCGCAGTCGGACAGGTGTCACTTGAGAGCTCCGAACCCACTTCCCGTAAGCTCCCCTACCCCTACGTTCCAGGCAAACCGCGCGGCCTCCGGCGGCCCCTCCACGATCACCGGGCATTCGCTTCCCTTGTGCTTGATGGCGTGCCCGCCCTTCCGGATGGTGGCGAGCTTGGTACCGGCCCCGTCGTGCCCTCGGTCAAATCGCACCCGTGCCTCTGAGGGGTCGATCTCGAGCCCGGCCGCCTTCATCTTCGCCCGCAGGGTGCGGGTGAGCGCCTCATCCGCCCGCTCGTCGTCGTAGATCAGGTACTCGCGGCTCCCGTCCTCCCGCCGCCGGCGGGCCAGGACCGGCGCATCCACATCGAACCGATAGCCACCCGAAAACGCAGGTGTGGTCTGCTGCCGGGCCTCCGTGACCCGCATCCCCGCAAACACGGACGGGTCCTGCAGCAGGCCCTCCAAGACGGACTTCGCGGCGCCGTCGTCCCAGAAGCTGAGGCGCCAGCGCGCGCCCTCCGGAAACGTGAGTGCGCCCCCTTTGGCGCGGCCGCCCTCAAGCCAGCCGACGCTGTAGAGGCTGGGGCCGTCGTGGAGGTCATTTTCCGGCCCGAGCCACTTGTGCAAGGTGCCGGTAAGCTTGTGAAGGTGATCGAAGGGCACCGGATCAGTGTTCGGCGAAAGCGTCAGGTTGAGTCGCATCGGTTGAGAAGGTTTTTGTCCCTGAGGGTGCGATTGAAGAAGTGGGCTCGCCTGGTCAGTCGCTCGCGTACTTTTGCCAAACCCGCCGGGCCCGGAGGGCCACCTGCCGCCGAAGCTGATCCGGCCCGCAGGCCCTCGCGCCTGTCCCGAAGCTGAGCACCCAACGGGCC
>CAZTDC010000192.1:0-6306 GCA_964612165.1 uncultured Salinivenus sp. | reverse complement strand
AGGCCGTTTCGTGGTTGGCTTTCAGGGCCAGCAGGTAGTCGGCCTTCTCCTCCAGAATCTCTTCGGCGATGTCTGTCTGACAGCCCATCGCGTCAATCGTAACCAGCGCTCCTTCCAGATTAAGGGCACCCAGCACCTCCGGAATAGCGGTGATCTCGTTCGACTTCTCACTGGTAACCTCCTGGGCCAAGACCAGAGACTGCTCGCTTGCCCACGCGCTCACGACGTGCAGGGGCGACTGCTCTTTTCCATGATCGAAGGAGCGCCGAATGGTCTTTCCGTCAATGGCGACGACTTCTCCGTCAAGACCGGACTCCGCCTGCGATTTGGCCCAGGCGGTGAAGCATGCCTCAAAGGCCTCCGCGTCGATCAGACCGAAAACCCGGCGAAACGTGTCGTGTGAGGGAATGCCATTGTCCAGTTCCAGAAACTCAGAAAGCCAGGCCGTTTTGCTCTTCCCGTAGAGAACGATATCCTCGTAGCTCTCGGCGCCGGCGATGGCCGCGCAGACGGCGATTACCAGTACGTCGGTGAGCGGATAGATGACTTTTCCCCTCTCCCTTGGGTCATCGAGATCGGAAAAGCGGTCTGCGAGCACATTCATAGGCCGAATCGGGCGGAACAGAGGGGCAGAACAGGCTCTCGGCCTATCTTGGCACGCCGGACCCCGCTCCCTTCACGCTGACTTTATACGTTTGCTCTGGGGAAGCACCCTCTGCCGATAACGATTGAAGAGAGTCGGCTTTATCGGGTTTGTCCCACGTCTGGTACAGCTGGATCAGTGCTTTTCGGGATTGCTGCGTGGCGGGATGCTCAGCGCCGTGGACTGATCGTTGCATGGCTCCCGCTTGCTCGTAGTAGCGCTCGGCCGCCGGGTAGTCGCCCTGATCTCGATGGACCTGCCCTCGCTCGTAGAGCGTGTTCGCCGCATCCAGACTTGTGGTTCCGTATAGCTGCTGGTAGATCGACTGCGCGTTTCGGTGAAGGGAGTCGGCCGCCATATAGTCACCCTTCTTCCGGAGTAGCCGCCCCATGTTGTTCAGGCCCGCAGCCCGCGAGGGATGCACTTCGGGGAACAGCGCCTGACGGATGGACTGCGCTCTGCGTAGCAGCGACTCGGCCTCATGGAGCTTACCCTGCTTGACGAGCACCTGCCCCAGCCGATCGAGCGTCTCGGCCAGGAGAGGATGATCGGCGTCTGCGTGGCGCCGGCGAATGACCAGGGAGCGCCGCAGCAGCCGCTCGGCGTCGGCAAGCTCTTCGGTTTGGAGGTGGAGCAGTCCCAGTGCGTGCAGTTCGGTGGCAACGTTAGGATGATCCGTACCGTGCAGCGATTTTCGCATGACCAGTGCCTCGCGGAAGAGCGAGTCGGCCTGCGCGTACCGGCCTTCCCGCGCGGCAATGATGGCCAGTTCGCGGATATTGTCGGCAATGTTGGGATGCTTCTCGCCTAGGTGCCTCCGCTGAATAGAAAGAGATTCGCGGTATAGACGCGCCGCACGCTCCGTCTGGCCTTCGTATCGAAGGAGGCGAGCCCGTTCGTGCAGGCTCTTGGCTCGGTCGGGATGGGTCGGCGTCAGATGCTCCCGCTGCAGGGCAAGCGCGTCATCGACCAGCGACGCCGCCTCGTCGTGGTGCCCGAGCCGCCGATAAATCCGACCAAGTGTGTACATCATTGTCGCCTGCACCTCCGGCTGATCCGACAGCTCTCGGCGAGCCCGCGCCGCGCCCTGAGCTAGCAACTCGAAAGTGGTAAGCGTGTCGCTCAAATGCAAAGCGGAACCGGCGACTTGATACGGATCCGCCCGTTCGAACAGACCGGCGAGAAAGTCGGTGACCTGCTCGGATTTCCGGGCTTCTCGTTGCGCCCGGTCGAGAGCGGCCTGCGTCCGCTGCGAGTGCCACGTGATTGTTGCGCCGTAGCCGATCAGGAGGAGCACGATGACGGCAGCCGCGAGGACGCCCCCTCGGTGCCGACGGGCGAATTTGCCGGCGCGGTACGTCCAGCTGTCCGGATGCGCCGATACCGGACGGCCATCCAAGAACCGGCGGAGGTCTTCCGCCAGCTGCTCGGCCGAGTCGTAGCGGCGACCTGGCTCCTTGCGCAGCGCCTTCATGACGATCGTGTCGAGGTCGCCGCGCAGGGTCTTGCGAAGCTCCGCAGGCGTAGATCCTCCGTCGGAAACGCCCCCATCCCCGGAGACCGCTGTACTCGGCAGATCGGGTTCCTCCTCGCAGATGATACGCTCGATGTCGCTCGGCGCCCGGCCCGCAACGGAGTACGGGCGACGGCCAGCCAATAGCTCGTAGAGCACGATGCCTAGCTGGTAGATGTCCGACGCCGTCGTGAGATCCGTGCCGCGCACCTGCTCCGGACTCGCGTAGTCCGGCGTCATAAGGAGGTATCCAGTGCGGGTAGGAGACCTCGCCGGGGCGCGAATCGCCTCTGGGTCGAGGAGCTTGGCAATCCCGAAGTCGAGCAGTTTCACCTGCCCCTCTTCGGTGACGAGGATATTCGCCGGCTTCAAGTCGCGGTGCACAACGAGCTTTTGGTGCGCATACTGCACCGCGTCGCACACGTCGAGCACGAGGCGAAGCCGCTCGCGGATGGAGAGCTGGTGCGCGTTGCAGTAGGTGTCGATCCGCTGGCCCTTGACCCTCTCCATCACGAAGTAGGGCCGGCCTGCCTCGGTGACGCCCCCGTCGAACAGCCGGGCAATGTTGGGATGGCTGAGCGTCGCCAGGATCTGTCGTTCGGACAAAAATCGCTTCGTGACCTCGGGGGAGGGAAACGCGACCCCCAGCCACTTGAGAGCGACCTGCTGGTCAAACTGTCCGTCGGCGCGCTCGGCGAGAAAGACGCGCCCCATGCCGCCGCGCCCCAACTCGTCGACCAGCTCGTAGGGCCCGGTGCGCTGGCCTTTGAGGTTCTCGGAGAGAGACCGCCGGTGGAGGGAAGCTTCCAGGCAGTCCATTGCACGCTCCACCGGTCCCTCCGCGTCGTGCGCCTGCAACAGTGATCGGACCTCGTCGCGAAGGGTCGGAGCATCCGCGCAGCGCTCCTCGAGAAAAGCGTCCCGCATGGTCGGATCCCGCTTCCGAGCCGCTTCGAAGAGCTCCTTGACCTGTTGCCACCAATCAGGGTTTATTGCGCTGCTCATTGGCATCCCCTCCCTCCTCAGTTGTAAGCTCGCGGTTGAGCCAGGCCCGAGCCACACGCCAGTCGCGCCCAACAGTCGCCGGGGACACGTCGAGCGCCTCGGAGGTCTCGTCAATCGTGAGCCCGCCAAAGAATCGGCACTCGACCACCCGGGCCTGCCGTTCATCTATCTCCTCCAGTCGCTTCAGCGCCTGATGGACAGCCAGCACGTCGGCGAGGTTGACCTCATGGACTGCGTCCTCTTCCCGGAGTGGCACTCGGTCCCGGTTGCCTCCCCGCTTTTCTGCCGTGCGCTTCACGGCGTAGTCGACGAGCACGTTGCGCATCACCTGCGCGGAAATGGCAAAAAAGTGACTGCGATCCTGCCAGTCGACGCGGGTCAGGTCAACGAGCTCCAGATACGCCTCGTGGACTAGTGCCGTCGTGCCGAGCGTGTGTCCGGCTCGCTCCCCTCGCATCCGGCGGTGGGCCATGCGGCGCAGTTCATCGTAAACCAGCGGAAACAGGTCGTTGAGAGCGTCCGAGTCCCCTGCCGTGTGCGCCTTCAGCAGCTCGGTGATCTCGCCGTGTCCCATAACCACCGATTCGCCGAGTGGGCAAAAAGGAACGAGTGCCTGATTATATGAAAGATTGACGAAGGACGACGTTCCCGTGAGTGAGTTCCGCCGGTTTTTCGGCTTTACCAAGTGGCGGGTGGACCGACGTTTTTCGGGTCGGTCTCGAGCGCCCTTCGGTGCCACCCTCCCCGACGTGCCCACAACCCCCTTCACCCGATCCTCTCGTTTCTCATGGATGTCCCGACCGCCTCACGCTCCTCGAGCCTGCCGACCGTCCTCCTCCTGACGCTGTTCGTCGTGGGCTCACTCGCCCCCCTCGACGCGGGCGCACAGAGGGGGCCGCAGGCCTGGACCGCGGAGGACCCGGAGCTGGAGTGGGGCCCCTGCCCCGCGTTCATGCCCGAAAGCTGCGCGATTGCCGTCCTCCAGGGGACGCCGGATGCCCCCAACGCGGACGTGTTCTTCCGAATGGCCCCGAACACAACGGTCCCGCTCCACCGCCACACCTCCCCCGAGCGGATGGTCCTCGTTTCGGGCGAGATGCACGTCACCTACGACGGCCACGACCCAGTCGTGCTGAGGCCGGGCACCTACGCCCACGGTCCCGCCGAACTTCCGCACGACGCTTACTGCGCCGACGGCGCGGAGTGCGTGCTCTTCATCGCGTTCGAGGACCCTATCGACGCGATGCCCGCCGGGCAGTAGGCGCCCCGCGAGCCGACCCGGCGTCCCCGACCGCCCCGAGGACCGCCCCCGGCGCACCCTGCGCGGCGCGACGGCGAGGGGCCCCGCAGGACGTCGATCTCCGATGCTCGTCGACTGTTGACACACACCACGCCGCAGCCATGAGTCGCGTTCTCAGCTTCCTCTACGGCCTCGTCAACTACGTTGTCTTTCTCGGCGTCTTTCTCTACGCCATCGCGTTCGTCGGCGACTTCTGGGTGCCGAAAACAATCGACAGTGGAGGACCGACCGGGCCACTCTGGTCGTCGCTCCTCATCAACGCCGGACTCCTCGGCCTCTTTGCCGTGCAGCACAGCGGCATGGCCCGACGAGGGTTCAAGGAATGGTGGACGACGATCGTGCCCGAGCCCATCGAGCGCAGCACATACGTGCTGTTTAGCAACGCCGTGCTCATCCTACTCTTCTGGCAGTGGCGCCCCTTGACCGATGTCGTGTGGCAGGTCGAATCGGCATGGGGCCACTCCCTGCTCTGGGGGCTGTTTGGGGTCGGCTGGGCGCTCGTCCTGGCCGCCACGTTCATGATCAGCCACGCGCACCTGTTCGGCCTCAAGCAGGTCCACCAGCACATGCAGGGCGAGGAGCCGTCATCGCCCGACTTTCAGGTTACGGGGCTAGCCACCGGACAGTTTTCAGAAGTACGGCTGTAATCGCATTTGAGGCGGTTCTCGATTCCGAAGGCATCTCTTCACCCACCGCAGACCGAGGGTCAGGTAACTCCGATCCAAGCGGTCGGTCCGGTCGATAAGGTCACGCCACCCTCTTTTGACGACGTAGCTGGCCGTCGCCACCAGCCAGACGTACACTAAGCTCAGGCCCAACACTAAGCGAGACAGTTTCTCCGGCTTGTAGAGCCGCGTCTGATGTAGGTGGAACGTTCCTTCCTGCCAGTCCCCAAATAGCTCTTCGATCCACATGCGCCGACGGTAAAGCCGAACAACCCTGAATCCAGGAGAAAGGTTGGTCACGAGCCGCCAAGGCTCTTCTTCTCCCTCTGCCCAGTGGTAAAGGACATTGACCGGCCCAAAGTCATGATCCTTCGTGATCGAGACCTCTCGAACAGAGTGTCGGTTCCCCTCCTCCGGGTCCAACCTGCGGCACTCTCTCCACGATTGAGAGACCTCCTGCGAATTGGTGCCTTTGACGTCATCGTTCCGGTTTCGAAGGTAGGTATCTGCATGGAGCCGAACACAGTACCCCCATCCGTTTTCCTTGGCTGCTCGCAGGAGATCAACGGAGTGAAACTCCCCGTCCCCGATCAAAATCGCTTCAGCCTCCGAAGGCACCAGGTCGGTCAGTTCCTTGAGAAACGCCTCCTGTTTTTCTGCACTCGTGACTCCGTCCTTTCGGTCAACGTGCCACCAGATTGGGAGTGCCCGGCGGCGATACGCCAATGCAGCCACCAATAGCCGACGATCCCCGGTAAGCTCCAAGGTGTCAACCAACAGGCGCAATGGACCGCTTTCAGCCGCCTTCTGAAGAAGCTGCTTCGCGACGGGGCGATACCACCGGTCCGGATCTACGTCCTCGTTGGCTAGAAAGCGCCGTAGCCGTCGCGTTTTGCTGGTCTGCTTCGCCGAGCCGGGCATCTCGTCGGCCACTGCCGAAAGATGGACGTGCTCCGCTCGATAAAGTCCTGCCGTCAGACGGGCCAGATTCTGACGCCGCGTTTTCCGCAACGGAGGGAGATGTTGCTCAATCAGCTCGTCCATCTTATCTTTTAGAAGGAGGCTGTTGCTCATCGGAGTGGTGCGGCTGTTGAAAGGCTTGGTCACCTTCAACCTTCCGCTCCGGCTCCGACGGATGCAACAGCCTCATTCGTTTGTGCTCAAAAGTGTCCGGTAGCTA
>CAZTDC010000191.1:0-6374 GCA_964612165.1 uncultured Salinivenus sp. | reverse complement strand
GCATGAATGGACAGACTGGGCCATACGAGTTGCACTTCTTCTGGCCTGCCTGTCCCTCTTCGGACTCGGCGCGGGTGAGGCCTCCGGCCAAACGATTACGACCCTGCGCCCGGAAAGCGGCACGCCGGGCACGGCCGTGCGCATTTGGGGCACCGGCTTCGATGCCACCGCCTCCAACAACACCGTCACGTTCGGGGGACAGTCCGCAACCGTCGATAGTGCGAAGACCAACGTACTGTACGTGACGGTGCCAACGGGCGTGAGCGGACCGGTCGACGTGTCCGTCACCACGGGCGGCACGACGGTCACAGCCAAAAGCAGATTCATGGCGCTCCGCTCCAATGCGTTCGATTCCTTTGGGGGCATGCGGCCCATCACCGATAATTCATCGCAGGCCCTCGATGCGGCCGACCTCGATGCGGACGGAGACTTCGATCTAATAGGAGGGATGAGAGGTAGCGAAGCCACCGCCTGGTTTCCCAATAAGATTGACACGGAGGGGGAATTGGGGAGCCAGCAGATCCTATCGACTCATTCGCGAGCGCCGGCTGGTATGGACGCGGCCAATCTGGGTGGGGACGAGCGCCCGGACGTGCTGTTTACCGTGTACCAGTCTGACCTCATCGCGTGGCAACGCAACGAGACCTCCTCCTCAAGCGGTTTTAGCGGTACGCGTAACATCACGACGAGTGCGCTTTCAACCCACGACGCAAAGGCCGCCGACTTCGACAATGACGGCGATCTCGACGTGGTCGGAGTCGGTTACAACACCGGAGTGGAATGGTTTGAGAATCAGGGCGACGACACCTTCGGGGGATCAAACACAATCAGTAACAGAAGTGGCTCCTGGGATCTCGCGGTTGCCGACCTCAATGGAGATGGTGACCAGGACGTCGTCGTTGCCCCGCGTGAAGACAACAACGTGTTTTACTACGAGAACCAGCTCGACGAGAACGGGTCGTTCGCCTCCGGTCAGCGGATTGGAAATGGGACGGCAAACGATCCCATTTCCGTCAATACGGGGGATCTCGATGGGGACGGCGATCCGGACGTCATTGTGGGCTCGCAGGACGACGGGGACGTGTCGTGGTACGAAAATCGGCTCGATGAAGACGGAACGTTCGGCGGAGAACGAAAAATCGAAGACAGCGGCGGATCCGGTCGCAATAGCGTGTTCGTGGGCGATTTCGACACGGACGGAGATGTCGATGTCCTGGCTTCTTTGTCGGGCAGCGGCGTGACGGCCTGGTACGAGAATAAGCTCGACAACCAGGGGACATTCGGTGGCCGCCAAGTCATTTCGAACGGGGCGATGGGCGGCGAACCACACGCGGCCGACCTTGCGGGAAACGGGCTGTTGGATGTCGTGTCCGAGGATCCCGACGGCCTCGCCTGGTCCAAAGCCGGCGAACAGTCGGTTGATCTCACGCTCAGTTCGTCCAAAAGCTCGACGGAACTTCAGTCGGACGGGCAAACGACGACTGACATCACCTTCACGATCGAGAACACCGACGGCTCGTTTGATGCGACGGGCGTGACGGTGGACGTACCCGTCCCATCGGGACTGAGCGTTTCAAGCAGTTCGACGTCGGGCGGGACCTACAGCTCCGGGTCGTGGGACATTGGCACCCTGACGGCGGGCAGCAGCGAAACGCTCACCCTCTCGGTGACGATGAGCGCGTCCGTCCCTCAGGACCTCCGTGCTCGACTCGATCTCTTCGATCAAGTAGACCCGGACGGTGCGTCGGCGAGCACACGGGTGGTGCCGATGCCCTACGGCAGCGGGCAGTCCCTCACGTTCGACGGCTCTGGAGACTACGTGGCGATCCCCAACGATTCGACGATTAACACCAGTGGCCCCTACGAGCAACGCACCATCGAGCTCTGGTTCAAGGCCGATGATGCCTCGGAAACAACGGAGCAGGTCCTCTACGAAGAAGGCGGGAGCGGAAACGGCTTCAACGTGTACCTGCGGAGCGGCACACTCTACGCCGGGGGATGGAGCGGAGCCAATAACTGGTCCGGCACCTGGGTCTCGACCCCCGACGTGCAGAGTGGCACTTGGCACCACGTGGCCCTGGTCTTTGATGCCCCAAACGACATTTTGCGCGGCTATCTCGACGGCAAGCGGTTCGGGGACAAGACGCCGGGAAGCGTCATGAGTACTCACGGTGACGAGATTGCGATCGCCCAAACTCGAGACGCGACGCGATTCGATAATGGACCGGACAATAGCACCGGCGAACGCTTCGCGGGGCAAGTCGATCAAGCACGGCTCTGGGACGGGGCTCTCTCACGAAGGCAGGTGCAGGCCCGGGCACACCGTACCATTGACCTGAGCAGCGCGACGGCCGACTCGCTGATCGTGTCCTATCGGTTCGATGAAGGTACTGGCTCAACGGCCTACGATGTGGCCAGCTACGCCGGAACGACGCCGGATGGGACCCTGAAGGGGGACCCGCAGTGGACGAACCCGAGCGGCGCGTCGGTTGGGCGCCAGAGCGCAGCCGTCACCGACGCGGACGGGACCGTCACGCTTGGCCCCTCCGGCAGCGACATTGCGGCCCAGATCACCAGCGGCACGGGCCTCGCCGACGACGCGACGGTCTACCGGTGGGGTCAGGCCGGCGAGCCGCTGGTGACCGACCCGGCCGACGGCACCGAGCGCTCGAACGTGGCCTGGGGCCTGTGGGCCCGCGGCACCGCCGAGACGGAGGCCACCCTCAGCTATGGCTCGATCAACGGCATCACGACCGGCAGCGACCCACCGGTACAGCTTCTCCGGCGGCCCTCGGCCGACGCCCAGTGGACGAGCATCACCTCCAACGCCAACGTCACTCAGGACACCAACAACGACCAGTTTACCGTAAGCGGGGTGGTGGGGCGCTACCAGTACGCAGTGGCCAACGCCCAGGAGGTCAATTTGGCCCTCGATTCGAGCCGAACGGAGACGGAGATTCAGTCAGACGGGCAGGCAACCACCGATGTGACCTTCACGCTCTCGAACAACGATTCGAGCGACGACGCCAGCGGCGTGGAGGTGTCGGTGGACGTGCCCTCAGGGCTGAGCGTCTCCAGCAGCAGTGCGGGAGGAGGCACGAGCTACAGCTCCGGCACGTGGGATGTCGGCTCCCTGGCCGCGGGCAGCACCGCGCAGCTGACCTTGACGCTCACTCTCAGCAGCGGGGCGCCGCAGGACGTGGAGGCGGCCCTCAGCGCGCTGGATCAGGTGGTGACAGATCCGGTGGAGGCGAGTGCTCGGGTAGTGCCGGTGCCTTACGGTAGCGGACAGGCCCTGGCCTTCGACGGCTCGGACGACTACGTCGAGCTCTCCCACGAATCCCGTTTCGACCTGACCGGCAACTTTAGCATTTCCTTCTGGATGAAGGTTGACGGCGATGGGTTTAACGATCGGTTCGAATCCCTCGTCACCAAAGGAACGAACACCTGGCGCGTGCATCGCAACGGAGAGGAAAGCACCCTCACGTTCGACACGAACCACGACCAGAGTGGAGACGCTTTGAACGGAACCATTCCGGTCGATGACGGCACCTGGCACTACGTCGCGGCCGTCTACGACCAGTCCGCCGGAGAAAAGCGCCTCTACATCGACGGCGACCTCGACGGAACCAGCGCCATCAGTAGCGACGTCAACACCGACGATCAGCCGGTCCGCATCGGCAGCATTGTGGGGAAAAGCGGCCGCGAGTTCGGCGGGCAGATCGACCAGGTGCGCATCTGGAAGACCCCACTGAACCAGCGGCAGGTCCAGGCCCGTGCGCACCGGACCATCGACCTTGATGGTTCGGTGGCCTCGGACCTGCTCGCCGGCTATCGGTTCGATGCCGGTGGCGGCACGACCGCTTTCGACGGGGGCGGGGGGGATGGCACCTACACCAACGGGACCCTCCAGGGGAACCCCCAGTGGACCAATCCGAGCGGCGCGTCGGTCGGGCGCCAGAGCGCGGTCGTGACCGGCTCAGACGGAACGGCAACGGTCGGTTCCTCCTCCGGCAGCGACATTGCGGTGGACATCGTTTCCGGGACGGGTCTGTCCGATGACGTGACCGCCTACCGCTGGGGCCAGGAAAGCGACGCGCCGGTGAGCGGAGAGTCCTTCCCCTTCGGCGTCAACGAGCGGTCGGGCGTGGCCTGGGGCCTCTGGCCGCGCGGCAGCGCCGAGGCCGACGCGACGATCAGCTATGGAGGGATCAATGGGCTCGTGACGGACGGGTCCGAGCCGGTGCGCCTGCTTCAGCGTTCCGAGCCGGGGGCCGGATGGACGGACGTGACCGACAGCAGCGCCGTTACTGCCGACCCGAGCAACAACCAGTTCTCGATCAGCGGTAGCAGCGGCCGCTACCAGTACGCGGTGGCCAACGCCAAGGAGGTCGATCTGACCCTTTCCGCCTCGCCGCCGAAGACCGACGTGGCCCCAAACGGGTCGGAAGAGACGACAGTGACGTTGACGCTCACCCACGCGAACGGGGCGACCGACGCGACGGGCGTAGAGGTGGGCGTCAGCGCCGGATCGGGCCTGACGATCACGGGAAGCACGCCGACGGCCGGAAGCTACAGCTCCGGCACCTGGAGCGTGGGGACTTTGGCGCCCGACGCCAGCGAGACGCTGGACCTGACGGTGACCTTGAGCGAGGCAGTGCCTCAGGACCTGAGCGGATCGCTCACCGCCATCGACCAAATGGACCCCGATGGGGCATCTACGAGCGCAAAGGTTCTTGGCTATTCCTACGGTAGTGGGCAGGCCCTCGACTTTGACGGCACCGACGACTACGTGGCGGTGCCGGACGACGAGTCGATCAACACCGACGGCCCCTACGAACAGCGCACTATCGAGCTCTGGTTTAAGGCGGACGACGTGAGCGGCTCGACCGAGCAGGTGCTCTACGAAGAGGGCGGCGGGGCCAATGGATTCAACGTCTACCTCAAGAGTGGGACGCTTTACGCCGGCGGCTGGAGCTCGGAATACGGATGGGGCGGCGGCACCTGGCTGTCAACGACGGACGTCGCTAGTGGAACGTGGCACCACGTGGCGCTGGTCTTTGACGAACCCAACGGCACGCTTCGGGCCTACCTCGATGGAAAGCGATTTGGTAATCAAACCCCCGGAGGAAAAATGGGAGGACACGGGAATGATAATGCCGTCGGGGCCGTGAACGGGTCCACGAATTTCACCGATGGAGACGGACAAGACTGTTGTCAATTCGAGGGTCGGATCGACCAGGTCCGACTCTGGGACGCAGGATTAAGCGCCGAACAGGTACAGTCGCGCGCCCACCGGACGATGGACCTCGATGGGTCGAACGTAAGCAACTTGCTTCTGGCCTACCGCTTTGAGGCCGGCACCGGCGACACCGTCTATGACCACGCCGGCTTCGGCGGCGACTACCTCGACGGCACCCGGCAGAGCAGCCCGAACTGGACCGCCTTTTCGGGGGCGCGCCTCGGGCGGGTCGGCACCGCCGTGACCGAGGGCGAGTCCGCCACCCTCGGGCCCTCGGGCGGAACGGTCGATGTGTCCAGCGTGTCGACGACCTCGGGCGACAGCGACCCCGACACCCTCCAGGTCTACCAGTACGGCCGCACCGACGGCCCGACCATCAAGGCCTCCGAAGACGGAGAGGACTTCTCCTCTCTCAGTGGCACCAACCAGCGCGTCCACGTGGTCTGGGGCCTTGAGCACATCGGCGGGATCAGTGCGGACGTGAGCTTCACCTTCAGCGGCATCGAGTCGGTGGTCGACCCCTCCAGCGTCGTGCTCCTGCGGCGGGACGGGCCGGGGGATTCCTGGACCGACGTCACCAGCGACTGGGACCGCGACGCCCTCAGCCAGACGTTCTCGAAAAGCAATGTGACCAGCACCGGGCAGTACGCGATCGGCGGGGACGATGAGAGCCTGCCGGTGGAGCTGACCTCCCTGGAGGGCAAGCGGGTCGAGGAGGGGGTGCGCCTCACCTGGCGGACCGCTAGCGAGACGAACAACGCCCGGTTCGAGGTCGAGCGGCGAGCCGGGGCAAAAACCGACCGCTGGACGCAGGTCGGCTCGGTCGAGGGGGCCGGAACGACCGAGGAGCCCCAGAGCTACCGGTTTACCGACGAGGCGCTTCCCTACGCGGCCGACTCGGTGGCTTACCGCCTGCGGCAGGTCGACCTGGACGGGACGGCCCACGTCAGCGATCCGGTGGTCGTGGGACGCGGGACGCCGGAGAAGCTGAAGCTGATGGGCACCGCGCCGAACCCGGCCGAAAGCCGGGCGACCGTGCGGTTTGCCGTGCCGGAAGGCACGGAGGCCGATGCGGTGACGATGCGGCTCTACGATGTGCTCGGGCGGGCGGTGCGTACCGTGGAGGCAACGG
>CAZTDC010000190.1:0-6378 GCA_964612165.1 uncultured Salinivenus sp. | reverse complement strand
AGATCTGCATGTCGGTAAGCGAGATGAACTCGGCCTTCTTCGGTCGAAACTCCAGTACCCTCACCGACGAGGCCGAGTCGAACCTGATGGAGAACAGCGATCTTCTTTCTCAGTGCCCAAACCTGAGCGTGAGGGTTGAAGGCTTCGCGGCGCCGGGCGAGCGGAACGCACAGTCCCTCTCGCAGGACCGCGCGCAGGCCGTTGCAGACTTCTACTCCGAGAATGGCGTCGAGAGCAGTCGCATCGACGCCAGCGGCCAAGGCCGCGTGGAGGGTGTAACCTCGAAGAAGGGCGGCACGCGTGAGTATCGCCGCGCCGACTCCATGCCCCAACGCGAAGGCGGCAACATGTAGGTCGTGACGTCTTCATTTTGGACCTCCCTTTCGGACGGATCCGCCTCTCGGTGGGTCCGTCCGTTTTTGTTTGGGACTGCTTGCCCCGAACGATCGGACGTACACAGACGTAGCTGTGTCGCTGTGTCGTTGCAATCTTCGCCCGCCTCATGCCCGGTTTCGACGCCGTCACACAGGAGCGACTCGCGCGCGCCACGAAGCAGGAGGCGTCCCGCCTCGGATTTGAGGCATGCGGTATCTCTGAGGCGCAGCCCCTCGACGAGGAGGCGATTCGACTGGAGCAGTGGCTCCTGGAAGGCCGCCACGGCACAATGGACTGGATGGAGCGGCACTTCGACAAGCGGACCGATCCCACTGAGCTCGTCGACGGCGCCCAGTCGGTCATCTCGGTGCTGCACAACTACTATCAGCCCGTCGAGCAACCGGACGACCCCGAGGTCGGCAAGATTAGCCGCTACGCCTGGGGCACCGACTACCACGAGGTGATGAAAGAGAAGCTTTATCTTCTCTATCAGTGGCTGCAGAAGACGGTCGGTGCAGAGATCAACGGGCGGGCCTTCGTCGACAGCGCCCCGGTGATGGATAAGGCCTGGGCCAAACGAAGTGGAATCGGGTGGCAGGGCAAACACTCGCTCCTGCTCAACCGCGAGATGGGGTCGTTCTTCTTCCTCGGCGAGCTCATCGTGAGTGTCCCCATGGCCGCCGACGACCCGATGCCCGACTACTGCGGCTCCTGCACCCGCTGCATCGACGCGTGCCCCACCGACGCCATCTACGAGCCCTACGCCGTCGACGCCAACCGCTGCATCTCGTATCTCACCATTGAGCACGGTCCCGACGACGTACCCGACGGCCTGCAGCCCGACGTGGGCAACTGGCTCTTCGGCTGCGACATCTGCCAGAACGTGTGTCCGTGGAACAAATTCAAGCAGCCGACCGAGGAGGAGCGCTACCTCCCCCGCGAGGACGTTCCGGACACGGCGCTCGAGGACTGGGCCGAGATGAACCTGGACGAGTTCGAGCGCCGATTTGAGGCGAGCCCGGTGAAGCGCGCCACCTTCGACGGCTTTAAGCGCAACGTGCGAACGGCCCTGCAAAATGCCCTCGACCGCCGGGCCGAGCAGGCGGAGGCCGACCCGACCGACCGCTAACGCCTTCTGCGGTTGGTCCTGGAGTCCGTTTGTGACGAGAGTGTTCTTCTTCTGTCTCCGCTGGGCCGCCCCAACGCGGCTGCCCGGACGACCGGCCCTCGCGCTCAGCACTTGTTGTTTCTCTTCCGTTTCATTTTCTTCGGGGTACAGTTTCACCCTTTTTCCCTTCTCCCCCGCCTTGCTATGACCGCTGCTTCCACTTCTGAGACGCCGGACACACTGACCCGCTTCCTTGCTATTCTCATCGATGGCGTGGTCGCTGGCATCCTGTCGAGCATTCCCCTCATCGGCGGACTTGGGGGGGTCCTGGGCGCGGCCTACTTCGTCGTGCGCGATGGACTGGACCTGGACGTCATGGACGGGCGTTCCCTCGGCAAGCACTTGATGGACCTTCGCGTGGAGCGACTCGACGGCCAGTCGATGGACATTGAGGCCTCGGTGCGCCGCAACTGGATGTGGGGCATCGGGACGGTGTCCTCCGCCGTCGCGTCCTTTCCCCTGTTTGGCCCCGTCTTCAGCATCCCCCTAGCGGTTTTCGGCATGGCCGTGGGGCTGTACGAGGCGTACCGCGTGCTCACCCGCGAGGACGGGCGACGCTGGGGCGACGAGCTGGCGGAGACCCAGGTGGTCAAGGCGTAGACGACCGAGGACGCCCTTCGCACGAAACGGTGGTCCCCGCCTCCGAACAAGGGGACATGACCCTCGCTACCGCTGCACCGACACGGTCCTGGTCTCGCTGTCCGTGCGCCCGCCGTTATCCGTCACCGTCACGGTCACGTCGTAGCTGTCGGCGGCCTCGTAGGTGTGCGTGGGCGTGGGCCCGGTGGCCTCACCGCCGTCCCCGAACGACCATTCGAACGAGTCCACCTGCTTTACTTCTCCGTCCTCCTGATCTACGGCCTCGGCCGTAAACTCCACCGGCGTCCCCACGCTGGGCGACTCCGGTGTGTACGTGAAGCCGACGGATGGCGGCTCATTCACCTCTTCCGGGCGGTTACAGCCAAGGCCGATGAGCAGAAGCACGACAATGAGTGACATTCGGACACGCATGCGGAGACTGGTGATTGGTGAGTGAGCACTCGCATAGTCTGCTCCTCGGCGCAACCGATCGAGACGCCTGAGTCAGGTACTGTTCTTCTCCGAGACGGTTCACCGTCGATCTTCCAATCTGATTCTCATTCTTCGTTCGATGGCGGCGGGAAGGTACACCTGACTTGTTGGAAGAGTCCCTCTCAATGCCGCCTCATTTACACCAGCAGCGCCAAGCGGCGGGCCGGGCGGGTGACGGCCACGTAGAGGAGAGCACGCCGCTCGTCCGGGTCCCGGCAGGCCTGCAGGTCGCGACGATCGACAAAGACGGTATCGAACGTGGAGCCCTGCGCTTTGTGGACCGTGGACGCATATGCGTAATCCACCCGTGCAAAGCGCTCGCGGAGGTCGAAGAACCGGTCCCACTTCGACCCGTCCTCTTCGGCGGCCTCGCGGCGGCGCTCCAGGGCCTCCTCGTAGCGCTCAAATTCATCCTCGTGCAGCACGTAAGCGGTGCGCGTGAGGCCGCGGCCGGGCGTACGCACCTTCAGCTTCCACACCTGCCATTCGCTCTGGTCGTCGGCCTCCACCGTCTCGACGGTGGCCGTCTTGACGCGCACCTCTTCGCTGTTGGTGAGACGCGGCACGCCTTCGTGGAGCCACGTCTCGGTGGCCACGAGCCACTCTCCCTCCACGAAGCGCTCGGCGTCGGCCCCGTAGCGGGCGGCGCGGATCTCGCGGTTGTAGCGGCGCACCCGCTTATTGCGATAGGCGAGGACGCGGGCGTGGGTCGCGTCCTCCTCGAAGGCGTCGGTGTCGAAGGCGCGGAGGACGCTGTCGAGAAACTCGTCGCGGTCGTGCGTGATGGCCACGCCCTTGTCGTCCTCAAATTTGCTGCCGAAGCGGCCGTTGACGCCCTTGCGAATCTTGGTGGCGAGCTCCAGGATGGGATTGTCGGCCGCCTGACGGTGGATCGTCTCCAGCGTCGGGCCGGGCACGTCGAGCGCGGGTGACGGGTCTTCGTTGACGGGCGGCAGCTGGGCCGGATCGCCCACGAAGAGCCACTGCACCCAGAAGGGCGAGTCTTCAATGTGCGCCCACTCCTCGCGCCCGATCATGGAGGCTTCGTCGACAATCACGACCCCCTCGGTAAAGTCCCGCGCCTCGTCGGGCACGAGCTCGTACTCCCCGTCCGCCGTCGGCTCCAGTCGCAGGCCGAGGAAGGAGTGGAGCGTCTGCATCTCCACGGGGGCGTCGCCCAACTCGTCGCTGAGCACCTGCACGGCCTTGTGGGTCGGCGCGCAGACGGTGACCGTGCAGTCCTCCTCCAGCAACTGCTCCACCAGCCGGCTCACGAGGTACGTTTTGCCCGTGCCGGCGTACCCGCGGAGCCCGGTGTACCGCTCTCCCTGCGCCAGTCGGTCGTAGACCTGGTCGTAGGCCGCCTGCTGGTCTTCGGTAAACGGAGCGTCGGTGAAGGTCTCCATCGTCAGGACTCCTGTGACATCGAGTGGACGGGACGCTCCCTCAACGTCTCTGCGTTCTCTGATTGCAGCCGTCGAGAGAGCGACGACAATTCCTCAAACAGGATACACATACGTTCCACACATCTCAAAATACATTCGGTGAATCCATCCGCGCGGGGTCTGGATTGGGAACGGATTCCCCCATTTACCGGAGTGACACCGCCGTCTCTCCCGATGCCTGTTGTTCGCTCAGATGCGCGAGGTGCCGACGAAACTGCCGCATGACGACCAGATGGACGAGGGCCTGCGTGCTGTTGTAGACGGACCAGGGCAGGCGCGGCGAAAAGTCGTGCACGGCGGCCAGGATGGTGTCGCCCCCCAGGACTTGCCGAAATTCGAGTCGCCCCGATCGCTCCCCGTCCTCGACCAGCAGCCCCCCATCCACGTAGAACAGCTGGCGGCCTTCGGGGCTGCGGTCGGCGGCAAAGCGAAGGGTGAGAAGCGTGTGTCCGGTTGGGCGCAGCCGGAAGTGGGCGACGCGTCCGTGCGCGACGCGCACCTGTAGCAAGGGCCAGCCGATGCGTGGGAGCCATCGCAGGTATTCGTTGGCCACGTCGCGGGCCGTAAAGTGGGCCGGGCACGGCATGCGCTGCACCGAGCGTACCACGCTCTGGTCTTGAATGACGGCCTCCTCCTGGGGTCGCAGCTCGTCGCGCGGGTTGGGGAGGGGGCGCCCGCGCTCGTCCACGGACGCGTCCAATGCTTCCTCAAACGTGGAGGCATCCTGTTGCAGCCAGTCCTGCATCTCGTTCGGCTGCACGTGCGTCTGGTAGCGCAGGCTGTCGACGATGGGGGTCACGAGGGCCCATGGCACGCCCCCAAAGAGCCACACCCAGAGCTTCGAGAGGCGGGGCGACTCCATCGGGACGGTCGTGGTGCGGCGGCGCAGCCCCAAGACGTTGGCCGTGCGTAGGAGCATCTCGTGGTAGCTCATGGGCTCCGGCCCGCCCACGTCGTAGGTGGCGCCGAGGGTGTCGGCGTTGCCCAGGCATCGCTGTAGCCCCCGCACCACGTCGCGGCGGGCGATAGGCTGGGTCTCGGCACGCGTCCAGGACGGGAGTACCATCACCGGCAGGCGTCGCACCAGGTTGAGGAGCAGGCGCAGCCACGTGCCGCCGGCCCCCACGATGAGCCCGGCCCGCAGGGTGGTGAGGGGCACGCTGGTGGAGGCGAGGGCCTGTTCAACCTCGATCCGGCGGTGGAGGGTCGCAGGCAGATCCCTCGTGCCGTCCGGCACCAGGGCGCCGAGGTAGAGAATCTGCTTCACGCCTTGTGCTTCGGCGGCCCGCGAAAAGTTGTCCGCCTGCAGGAGATCGAGGTCGGCCACGCGGCCCTGCGTGAGTCGGGCAGACGGCAGCATCGAGTGGACGAGGTAGATCGCATAGTCGGCCCCGGCCAGTCCCTCCTCCACCTCATAGGGGTCGAAGAGGTCGCAGTGGCGCCACGTCTCCCCCGACTCGGACTCTTCGTACGCACGGGCCCGCACGGGTGATCGCGTGAGTCCGATCAGATCATAGTCCGGCCGGAGCGCCTCCCGTACCGCCGTTCCGACGAAGCCGGTAGCCCCGGCAATGGCAACCGTCGGACGATCAGTGTCCGTCGGAGCGTCGGGAGGGGAGGAGCGATCAGCGTCGAGCTCGGCCATTGGGCGTAGAACCTGTTTTGAGGGGCGTCCCGGGGTGCTTGAAAGGCGGGGATGAGTCGATCCCGGTCGAGACGTACGGCTACAATCAACCGATCGACGGCCGGTCACCGTCCTCACCACCTCAGCGCAGCACTCAAAACAGCCTCATCGGATCGTGAGAAGCCAATGCATCTCCTTCTACAACACGCACCTCCGACCGAGAGGTCACCGGTTCGCCTGCCTCAGACCGGCATCACGGACTTTATTTCAACTTCGAAACGGTTCGCCGCGGCGGGAGCGAGAAAAGGGCCCGAAACGAATAGAGCGGCCGCAAAAAGAAAAGGCCCGTCCCGAGGACGGGCGCGTTCTGACGGGCGGCGTTGGTCAAGAAAGCGGAGAGGGGGGGATTCGAACCCCCGAAACGGCTATAAACCGTTTACTCCCTTAGCAGGGGAGCGCCTTCGACCGCTCGGCCACCTCTCCGTATCGTCTCTTTTCTATGCTAACACGTCCACAATGTTGCAGTCCGCTCCCGGCGCTTCGGGCATACTGCCAGCAAAGCGGCAATGCGGCACCGTCGTGACTCCGTGACGCCCCTTACTCGGACTCTTCGAGCGCCTCGGCCCCAGTCGTGATGTCAAGGATCTCCATCGTAATGGCGCTCTGGCGGGCCCGGTTGTATTCGAGCGTGAGAT
>CAZTDC010000189.1:0-6394 GCA_964612165.1 uncultured Salinivenus sp. | reverse complement strand
CCATGAGCACAACGATCACCGTCGGCGTGCCCACCTCGATCGAGACCTTGGCCCCGACGACCGTAAAGATCGCCAACCCGAACGCGTCGGCGATGGGGAGGGCACTTCGTGGGGGACGAGCCGCTGCCGTGTAGAGAAACGTCGAGAGGGCAGCGGCGGCGATCGTGCCAAGGTACCAGAGGTCGGCGATCCAGAACACGGGGTGCCGGTCGAGGAGGAGATCGCGGATCGTGCCTCCACCCACGGCTGTAACCGCCGCGATTACGAGCACCCCGAAAAGGTCCATATGCCGACGCCCAGCCGCCAGGGCGCCCGAGACGGCAAAGACGGCTGTTCCGAATAGGTCGAGTGCGTAGAGGGTATCCTCGGGAGACGGGATGGCAAAGGCATCGAACACAATGAAGACCACCAGTGGGAAGAGCACGACGAACGGGGAATGGTGTCCCGCTCCGGGCCCCAATGCAGACCGACTTCCGATAGTTACGAAGAACGCTTCGAGAGGAGAGGCCTCACCGGCATTGGCCCTTCCTCCCCTGAGTCCCCGATTCTGAAGACGGCAATACAAAGCCCGATAAGACACGTCTTATCAGTCCGTATGGTTTAGAACTTTCAGATTTCTCCAACAAGAACCCCACTTGATGTAGCGGCAAAACGATTCGATCGGCGAAGGTCACCACAGGTGGAAAGATCCTCCTGCGAGGGGAGGCGCTTCTGGTCCGAGCAGAAGCCGCTCACGAGAGGGCGTTCGAGAGCTGATCGAGTAGACTTTGGGCACGATCTCGCACTCCTTTGTACCCCCCATTATCAGGAAGACTCGCAAGTATTTCGAGAACCGGCCTACTCGATCGGACGGTTGGGTTCTCGAGAAGAGCGTATCCGACACCTGGTCGATATGAATCCTGGAGAAGCCGTGCAAGATCGAGAAGGGTCTCCGACGGGGTGGCTTTGTCTTTTGCCAACATGTTCAGAAAGACCTCGTAGACTGGCGCCTGGACATCGTTTGCCTCGTCGGTTGTGACTGCTTCGCGCAACCGCTTGCGCAAATCGGAGCTGAAGAGCGTGCTGTCGCGGGACTGGAGATCGAAGTAGCCTTCATTCACTTGCACCGAGTCTTCCAGGCAGAATGCCGACTCAACCGTCATCCAACCGATGCGATCGCGGAATTGGAGGCCGTAGGCCGTTGAGTAAAAGCAGCCACTCGGACAGTCGCACCCCGGACCGAAGTCTACGTGGAAGGCCGCCACGTCCGCCTCCGAGTCTTCAAATCCAATCTCCGGACGCTGGGCCTCCGGGAGAGACTCTGCTTCGACGAATGACTTGATATCCTCGTCGATTTCCGATCCACCGCCCCAGATGTCACATCCGGTTAGAGGAGCGACTATTAGGACGGTGACCGAAAGCAGTGCCGTTCTCAGGGAGATCATGATGGATGAGCAACTTTCATGTAGCTCGGGTAGCGTACTCGTACGTTGGATTCCCCTCTTTTCCTTAAATTACACGTGGGCGCCACGGAGATGACCAGTTGGAGTCGCCTGAAAAATTATGAGTATCGCTTCCAATGATTTCCTTCCATTGCGTTGGGCTGACCCGCCTTCCCTGCGCTTCGACACTGACCCGATCAATCTTCCTCTTCCTAACGACGCGCTTCTCTTACAGTAGGTGCAGCTACGGATCGGGGGAGGCAGCAGGGCGCCTATGATCGAGCGGGAAGTCGTACTCCGGATCCAGGTAGCGCGGGTAGTCGAACGTTGGTTCGCCGGCCGCCATCTTCAGGAAAACGTCCAGCGGGACGGTCTCAAACTCCGGCCCGAGTGCAGCCAGGATGTCTTTGACCCGCTTGACGGTGCTTCGCTCCCGGACGTGCATGAGGAGAAAGTAGGGCCGCTTCTCATTGAGGCGGGCCAGCTCCCGCAGGTCGGCAATGGCCTCCTTTCGAGGCCGGTCTGGGCTGAGGTAATAATCGTAGGACATGAAGGGGCGGCCATTCCGCACGTCATAGGTATTGGCCGGGCCGTATCCGTTGATAAAGCCGATTGCATCCGGCATCTCCTCGTAGTAGGTGTCTACCACGCTCTTCGTCAAGTCGAGCGTGCCCCACTGGCGGGTCCCCTGCGAGTAGTCCATGATCTCGAAGACCCGCAAATCCAGCTTCTGCATTAGACGCTCGGCCTCATCCAGCAGGCTGGGCAGCGTATCGGACGGTACGGCCTTCGGGTACATGTAGCCCGGCCCGGACAGCATGCCGATAAAGTAGTCCTTTGGCGTCGCCTGCTCGTAGAAGTACTGCAGGAGGGCTGGAGAAAGCCACTGCCAGTTCATGGTCACCTCCCATGCGTAGGGGATCTGGCCTCGTCCCTCCTCGTGCCAGGCCCCAATGCCGAGCCCGTCGGTCTGGACCGGAGCGATGTAGACCTTATCCTCAGGGACGATTGTCGTGTCGGGCGGTACATTGTGGTTGTTCTCGAACTCGAAGCCCGGCGTGGTGGGGATCTGCGTGTTGAAGCTCGTGTTCGGCAAGGTATTGAGCCCCTCCATCCGCAGGGCGTGCTGGGAAACGAGCGTCACGTGCTGGGCCTCCGTGTCTTTCCTATAGTCGTGCCACCCCATCACGAGACCGCCCGGATTCATCTCGTCAAGGATGCGGTCGGCCAAATTGAGCTCGAGGGTGTCTTGTGGGCTCGCCGAGAGATTTGTGAAGAACGCGCCCTCGTAGATGCCAAAGTCCGCGATGCCCGGTTCCATATGCGGAGCGGGCTTCCCACCCATCCAGACGATCACGTCCTTGCTGACCTGATCTTTGTACGTCTTCCAGGCCCACTGGTAAATCTGATGGTCGGTTTGGCCGGTGAATCGACCGCGAAAATCCTCTACCTCCTTCAGGCCCGCGGTCTGGGCCATCGGGATCTGCTCCTCGGTGACGACAACGGCGTCGTTGAGGCCGGCAACGGTGAAGGCCACGATGAGAGACGTCCGCACCTCTTTGTCCCAGACCACGTACCCGTCGGCGTACTGGGCAAATTTATCGAGGGCCTCCCGCGTCGAGTCGATCGTCGAGAAGCGGATGTTGTGGGTGTCCTGGTAGTACTCATAGACCGGCTCGGTGAAGGTGTAGGCCCAGTCTGGGGGGTAGACAAAGTAGAGTCGGGGCGCCTCCTTGTTGGCAATGCCCTGAAGGCTGATCAGAAGCGCCTTCCGCGGTAGATCGCCCTCGATGCGCCAGTCTCCCTCCAGACGCATCATGGACGCATCTCGGGGCTCCGGTTCGGGTTGAGCAGTGACCTCTTTCGCACCGAGCACGCAGACGGTAAGCAGAGCCGCCACGCAGAGTAGCGGCACCGCTGGGGAGAGTCGACTCATTTTTCCACCGACACTGTTCATCGAGAACACAGGTAGCGATTGGCGAGTCTCAGTTCGTGGTCTCTGTCTCCCGCGTCAAGACGTACCGGATCGGCCGAGGGCGCGTCGAGCGGAGCTCAAGGACATTGAGTTCCTGCCCGTTAGGGCCCAGGCGATACTCGCTGTGGACCCGAAGCGTAGCCTGGCCCTGGGAGACGGCGGCGCTCATCTTGGTTGTGACCTGAAGCGTTCGGCCGTCGTCCCGCCACCGGGCCGAGACGGACTTTTCTTCCACGCCGTCCCTGGCAGATTGACCCACGAACACGCCGACGTGTCGGTTGTCGGGCCACATCTGTGTGGAAACGGGGTGCGACGCCCCGTCGATCGGAATGCGAACCGAATCGACGGCCGAGAAGCCGTAGTGGCCCTTCCAGATGCGCTTCAGCGCAAGACGGTCTTCACTGGCCTCAATCTCGACAGTGAGGTCTTTCCAGGGATCGATTGCGGTGCTTCGGTCTTTGTCAATCTCCCACCGGCCGTCGAAACGAAGCGAATCAGCACGCCCCATCTCTCCACTCTGGAGCCCGCCTCCACCAAGCATGGAAAGAACCAGAAACGCGAGCCACGAGGGCAGGAGGGCCGATATGAAAGTGAATGAGGAGCGAGTTGTCATCAGACCAGTATCCCTTGACTACGTTTGAGGCTCCCGCAGTTGTGAACCGGTTCGGCGTGTGTCTGCCCATCAATGTCAGGTCGCTAAGAGCGAAACGCAATCTCGTCACTGAGCTTGGACGTCAAAGGCACTGATGATAACGTCCGAGCCCTTGTGGACCCAAGTCGAAAAGGAACAGCTGCGCATGGTCGCTGAGACAAAACCGCACGCTGGTGCGGCCGGGATCGCTAAGCGGATAGAGTAGGACCCACGTGATTGAACAGAGGGGAATACGGGTCAATACTACGAGGAGCCGTCCTCCTGTTTGTCGTTTCGCCCCATTCGATTTGCCCTGACCTAATGCACACGGAATTCGAGACCAAATCGGAAGCGCGAGAGGCCGTTTGGGATACCCTCGACGAAGAGGGGGTCGCGCGATTCCCGTTTCCGCCGCACGGCCGCATCCCAAACTTCGAGGGGGCCGAGCAGGCTGCCCAAAGACTGTTTCAAGCCCCCTTACTTGCCGAGGCCGACCGCATGAAAGTGAATCCGGACGCGCCTCAACGATATGTGCGTATCGAGGCCCTGCGCCGAGGCTGCACCGTGTACGTGCCCACCCCACGGCTCAACGGCGGCTTCAAGCGGCTCGATCCGGACTCGATTCCCGCCGAAGAGGTACCCTCGGCTGCCAGCCTGTCGAACATGAACCAGTGGGCCGAGGCTGTTGCGCTTGAGGGCCTCCCACAACTCGACGCCATTGTCACCGGATCGGTGGCGGTCACGCGAACGGGACGCCGCTGCGGAAAAGGGGAGGGCTACAGCGACCTTGAGTACGCGATCCTACAGGAACTCGGGCACGATCCGGTTCCGGTGGCGACCACGGTGCACCCCATTCAGATCGTCGAGTCGATACCAAGAGACCCGCACGACCTGCCCCTCTCCCTCCTCGCGACGCCGGAGAAGAGGGTCTCGATTGAGGCCCCACCGCCGGAACCAGGCGGAATCGATTGGACGTCCCTCTCGGATGAGGACCTCGACGAAATGCCGGTCCTACGCAAACTTCGGGAGCGAGAGCCGTAGCTCCGTGTGCGGGAAACGCAGCAGGCCGTCGTTTTCTACCGGAGCTGAGAACCTCCCTGTTATCGGTCTTTCCAACCGGCGGCCAACATCCGGGCCGTGTGGTCGACTTTCTTGTCGTCCCCGACGGTGGTTACCGGGTCGTCTCCTCTGCCTCGCGGTACGCACGGATCCAGTCCACTTCAAGTCGAAACGGGCCATCCTTCCCATCGATGATGTAGATTCCGATCGACTTCACGGCCGAGCGGTCGAGCGGAGCGACGTTCACAGGCTGGCCGTGTGCGCTCTCTTCGAGCGAAGCAAAAGGGACGCGGACGGTCTCCCATGAGTCGCTCGTCGGGAACGGCCCGCGCCGGCTCACCTCACGGCCCCGGCTCCGGGTCCCGTCGTCAACGTCGAGCTCAAACGTGCGCCCACCGCCGCGGACGCGGAGCTCAATCCCGTCGTAGCCCGAAAGGTCCGCCTGTCGTGCCGCCCGGACCGACGTAAACCCGCCTCCTTCAGTGACAACCTCTCCGGTGAACATGAGCGTGCCCTCTTCGACCTGGGCGAAGCCCTGTGAGCGCCCGCCCATCACGCCGTCGTTCTCAACACGCCATTGGGCCGCGTCGGCCCCGTCGAAGTCGAAGAGCATCATGGGATTGGAAGCCGACATGGGGCTGATAGGATCGTTCATTTCTGTAGAAGGGCCTGCCGGGACGCCTGTCCCTTGGGCAGAGATCGGTGTGTTTTTGGCCTGCGTAGCGAGGATGAGCACCGCGGTCGCCAGAGCGAGCGGAAGAAGACGAGACATAGGTCAAGAAAGATGGGACACTCTTGAACGTGCGGAGTCAGGATGTCGCTGCCTTAGACCCCTAAATCAAGGTGCGGCCCTAACTGTTGCGTGAATGAGTCAGCAGGATCGACCACGCTCGCACATATTGTCGCTGTCAAGTCCGATCTCGGTCGGTCGCAGATCGCAGACGGCAGAACGGATGAGGCCAGCACAGAAAGAGCGAGGAAAACATAAATTCACTGCACACCGATAAATCGAGTCCTTCACCGAAATATCCGTTCGCCTGCATGGACACCTCCTATGCGGCTTCTATGGACATATTTTGGCTCCTAGCTTGGTGGATACACCTCGAATGCATGGTGCCCGACAAAAATCGGACGGGCCTTCACACCATGCGGCAAAAATCCCTGCTCCTTCCGTCCTCCCGGACGTGATCCGGGATCGTTTCGAAATTTGGCACCGCCTGACGCAAAAAGATGCCGCATCGTGGCGAGCTGAGCTCGCCTTGTGCGTACACGACAGCTGTCGGTACAGGCAGGGATTTTTGCCGCGAA
>CAZTDC010000188.1:0-6398 GCA_964612165.1 uncultured Salinivenus sp. | reverse complement strand
TCGAAAGAAGATGAACAATGCGCACGCCAGTATCAAGAAAGGGGGGCGTGTCCTCTACTACCAGAAAATGGGACCAAAATAAGAAAAGCCCACTCCGCCCTGAGCGGAGTAGGCAAATTTCAATCGTGCATCTGCTGCTAGTGTAAGCAAACCGCCCCCCGGCATCGGTTAAACTCAGAAAGAAAATCTTGTTACAGAAAGAGGCATTCCGGCAGGAACAGTGCCAGCGTTCTGCACTCAGATGTGATTGAAGAACAGCTTGCATTGGTGATCCGTGCTCCTCACTGGAGGAGTCCATCGGTTGGAAACGGAACTCGGAATGCCCCCTTTCTGAATCAGTCGACCGCCGTGTAGGTTGGGAACTCTTCCCTCACGTTGCCTCCTCCACGACGGCTGTTCGGTTCGGCCCAATCGAACGAACGGTGGACCCTCTTTTTTCGTCTTTGGATTCGGTCTTCCCAATGGCTATGACTGGCCCCGACGGTTCCGCGGCCGAGAACGGTCCCCTCTCCGGTGACCTTCACGCCGTTCTCGACGCCGGCGGCGACGGCTCTTTTGTTTGCCGACACGACGGTCGCCTCACGTACTGGAGCGACTCGCTGCTGTCCCTGACCGGGTTTGCGCAGTCTGCCCCTGAATCGTTGTCGGCTCCCCACCTTTTTGCCCCCGCCGATCGGTCGACCCTCGAGGAGATATTGGAAACCGTCAGGGAAACAGGAACGTCCATTGAAGCCAACGCTCACCTGCAGACCGCAGATGAGAAAACCATCCCGGTTTCGCTGACGGCCATTCCTCTCACTTCCGAGGATGCCGACGGGACTGTGGCGGTTATCGTCCGGCGTACGTCTACCTCTCCTCCCCCCCACTCTTCCACCCCCGACGTGGAAGAGTGCTTCGACCTCTTCTTCCGAGACGTGCAGGAGGCGTCGTTCCTTCTCGAAGTGAGGGCCGCTTCGTCTGACCCCGTGTTTACTCTCGTCCAGGCCAACTCGGCGTTTGAGCAACTGGTTGGCGAGGACCTTTCAGAAGGCGGACGCAGGCAGCCCCTCCGGTCCGTTTTTGGGGAGGAAACGGGCGCAGCGGTGGCCCGCCACGCCCAACGCTGCCTGGACAAACAGCGCTCCCTGTCGTACGAGAGCACCCACACCTCGGACGGAACCAACGCGGAGCGGATCCTCCAAACGACGCTGTCCCCCGTCCACATCGACGGGCAGCTTACCCACCTCCTCGGTATTTCTCACGACGTGACCGAACGGAAGGAGATTGGGGAGCGCCTTCGGAAGCGGCGAGTCATTACGCACAACGTGTCGGAGGGCATCTATCGTAGCACCCCCCACCAGGGACTGGTGTATGCCAATCAGGCGTTTGCTCAGCTTTTTGGATACGAACGGCCCGAGGAGGTGCTTGAACTCGACTCGACCGACCTGTACGCCGACCCCGAAGTACGCGAGGAACTGCTTCGGGTCGAGCACGAGCAAGGCGGCATGGACGGCGTCGAGATCGAGTTTCAACGCAAGGACGGATCGACCTTCACCGGTCTCGTCAGCAGTACAGTCGTGCGCGACGACGACGGGGAGGTGCAGTACTACGATGGGGTCGTGACGGATATTACCGAGCGGAAGGAAGCCGAACGGGCCCTGCAGGCGAGCGAGCAGCGCTTCCGGGAAATGTTCGAGGAGCACAGCGCCCCCATGATGCTCGTCGAGCCCGACTCGGGCGACATCGTACAGGCCAACGACGCGGCGGCGACATTTTACGGGTACTCGCGCGATGAACTGACGACCCTCCAGGTTCAGTCAATCAATCAACTCGACGAGGATGAGATCGCCCAAAAACGGCGCGATGCCGTCACGCAGCAACACAACCGATTCGTCTTCCCCCATCGCCTAAGTGACGGGACGGTCCGAATGGTAGAGGTGTACTCCTCCCCCATTGAGGTGGACGACGACCAGCTGCTCTTTTCCGTCATCCACGACATTACCGAACGAAAGCGGCGCGAAGAGGAGTTGCAGCGCGAGCGCGATCGATTTGCTACCCTGTTTGAGAACCTTCCGTCGCCGGTCGTCCACGGGCGAGCGGAAGGAAGTACGCCCTACGTCTTCGCCGTCAATTCGGCCTTTGAAGAGGTATTTGGATACGCCTCGGAGGAGGTGGAAGGCGAAAACCTATGGGATCTCATTGCCCTAGAAGAGAAGGACCGAGAAGAAATGGCTCAGATTACCCGCAGGGCGAGGGAAGAAGGTGAGCTCCAAACGGAGGTTCAGCGACAGACTACTGAAGGCCCCCGTGACTTCCAACTCCACGTCGCCATGCGCAATTCGGACGTTCATCCGAATGAAGGCTATGCTATGTACGTGGACGTCACCGAGCGGAAGCAGCGCGAGCAAGACCTGCGTGAACGTGGTGAAAAGGTCGAGGCCCTCTACGCAGCGACCGGCGAACTGCTTCGGGCCGACCTTCGCACCGAAGTGGCCGACCGCATCGAAGGGCTTATCAACAAGACGTTTGGGTATCCCTTCTCCTCGATCCGCCTCGCAGAAGACGGCCAGCTCGTCGCGGTAAGCATGTATCCGGAAATGAAAACGTACATGCCCGATCGCTCGCCTCGTCCCATCTCGGGAGGGAGCCTCGGGGCGCGTTGCTATCGAGACCGGGAAACAAAAGTCGTCGAGGACCTCCACCAGCTCGACAATCCGTACGACTACGGGGACCTCCGAGGCGCCGCCAACGTGCCGCTGGGCGACCACGGCGTCATTGACATTGCAAGCCTCGAAGTTGGAGGGATCGATCCGTTTGACCTGCGTCTCGTCGAAATTTTGGCGGGCAATGCCGCCGTCGTCCTCGATCGCATTGAGCGAGAGCATGAGCTGGTCTCGGCCAAGGAAGAGGCCGAGACGGCCAACCGGCTCAAGAGCGCCTTCCTTGCCAACATGAGCCACGAGATCCGTACGCCACTCACATCCATAATTGGCTTTGCCGAGGCCATCGGGGATGAACCCGCCGTTCAGGAAAACGGCGGCTCCGTCGAACGCTTCGCGACCCTCATTGCGAAGAGCGGCAATCGCTTGCTCGAAACGCTTGACTCCGTTCTCGATCTCTCCCAACTCGAGGCCGGCTCGATGGACATCACCGCCGAGCCCATCGAGGTCACGTCCGAAATCGAAGACGCCACGTCGCTCATTGAGCCGCGCGCCACCGAGGCCGACCTCGCGTTCTCCGCTGACCTGCCCGACCGTTCCCTCTGGGCTCGTGCCGACCGGGGCGCCCTCCAGCGCATCCTGCACAACCTCCTGAGCAACGCCGTGAAGTTTACAGAGGCCGGCGGCTCGGTCGCCGTGCGCGCAGACGCAACGGAAGAGGCGGTCACCTTTGAGGTAGAGGACACCGGGATGGGCATCGACCCCGATCGGCTGCCCGAACTCTTCGAGCCGTTCAAGCAGGCGTCGGACGGCCCGGAACGCTCCCACGAAGGAAGTGGCTTAGGCTTAGCGGTAACGAAGCGTCTCGTCGATCGCATGGACGGATCCATCAACGTGGACACCGCGAAGGGAGAAGGCACCACCTTCATGGTCTCCCTTCCCCGGACCGAACCGCCGGACGAATCGTGACGATACAATTCAACCCCGGAACGCCCGTCCGGGCCTCTCATTCGCAGTGCATCCCGTCCTGCCGATCCACGCGAGAGCCTCGCAAGATGGCATCTGCATCAAGCACGACCGTGTAATTGCTATCTTTAGGGACATAACGGGCTCTTTAGAAATTGGCACGCTCGGGACAGACCGTCGACCACTCATTTGCTCACATCATTCCCGTTTTCCACCATGGACGACCTCGAAATGGACGAACCGAGTCCGGAATTTATGGCGGCCACCTACGTCGCCCAAATCGCCCCGCTGCTCTTTGACGCGGCCGAGAAGGTGCCGGAAATTGGCGAGGAGCCCCAGCACGTGGCCGTGGCCGAAGAGACCGTGACCGCTCACATCAAACGACAGAACTTCGACGTTGAGCGCACCGTCGCTACGGTTCAGAAGGTGCCGGAGGGCATCGAAATTGAGTATCAGGGCCGTACCGTGACGCTCAGCTTCGACGATGTCGATTAACGCGATTTGCATCTCATTCTACTCCCCTAGCCCATGGCTTCTCCCGCTTCTAATTCGGTGACGTCGGCGCCTCTTCCTTTGGACCGGAACGTGCCGGACGAAACGAAGGAGGCGATCTTCGGACTGGGCTGCTTTTGGGGCCCGGACGCTATGTTCGGGGCCATGGACGGCGTGGTGCGCACCTGCGTGGGGTACGCTGGGGGCACGACCTCCGCTCCCACCTACGACGCCATCGGTGATCACATCGAGACGGTCCGGGTGACGTACGGTCCGGACCAGATCGACTACGCGACGCTACTCGATCATTTCTGGGCAGCGCACGATCCAACCCGCGCCCCCTTCAAGCGCCAGTATCAAACGGCTCTTTTCCCACGCACCGACGCGCAGGTCCAGCAGGCTCGGACCTCTACTGCCCAGGTGGCAGAGCACACCGACTCTGCTGTCACGACGACAGTCATCGAGGATGCGTCGTTCTACCGGGCCGAGGCCTACCACCAGAAGCACAAGCTCCGCCGACACACGGAGCTCATGCAGGCGGTTCGTCCCCTCTATCCGGACGACGAGGCGTTTGCCGACGCGCCCGCCGTTGCCCTCATCAACGGGTACGTCGGGGGGCACCGAGCACCGAGTCGCCTTGCAGAAGATCGTCCGCGCCTCGGCCTACCGTCGGACGCCGAAGAGGTATTGGATGCGATCGTCGAGAATCGGCATTCGTAACTCCCCCTTGCCGTCCAGGGCTAGATCAGGGAAGTCACCGTCCGAGAACCCAACAACGGAGGGCGGACGAGGGACGATCAGCCCCGTAGATCACGACTCTGAAGCGGTGACCGCAATGATCTCGTCGAAATTCAGGGCAACGAGCACGTCGTTTCCCTCCTTTTCAAATCGGTAGAGCTTGCTCCGACCGTCTTCATCCGGCGTCGACTGATACTGCACGAAGTCCTCGGCCATCTGTTGGGCAAGGTCAAGCGGAACGCCCACAACCGTTCGCTTGTGGAGACTCGCCTCCGCCCTGTCGCTTTCACGGGCCGGCGTCCGAAAAGTAATTGTCACGTTCGTCATGACGCTTCTGATGGGCTAAATCTCACCGGCGGATTCCGATAGGTGAGGTTCCCGGCGCTGGAAAGGACAAGATTCGACGCACATTGACCGATGTATTGGCGACCGTGTCCAGAACCCCCGTTCAAGTTGGCGGTGTAGGCACCCGGCCCGAACACGTCCCTCCACCGCACCGACAAGCTCGGAATTTGCCGCGAGCCAGCGATTGAGACGATACGGCACGAAAAAGGATCCTGGGTGCCATAAAGAACCGCAGTTGTGGGGATTTCCCTGAAATCGGAGCCTCATCGTTTGCTATTCTACCGGTCCGTGCGGAAATTCGTAAGTCCTTACCCATCTCTTCAGGCCCCGACCGGTGGCGGTTGAAGCGAACGGTATGTGCTGACGGTGTGCCCTCCCTCTCGTGGACCCAAACGGTCCCTCGGGCAAAGGGACGCCCCGCATCGGCCAGATGCCCTGATAGAGAAGATATGGAAGCGCTTTCAAACGCAATCCGTTAGCGACTCACGAACGACCTTCTCGCACCATGAGTGACCACGTATCGGGCATCCACCACGTCACGGCCTATGCCCACGACCCCCAGGAAAACATCGACTTCTACACGGGCGTCCTCGGCCTCCGCCTTGTGAAGCAGACGGTCCTGTTCAACAATCCGTCGAAGGTCTTCAAGGGCCCGACGATGTACCACTTTTACTACGCCGACGGGACCGGCACGCCCGGCTCCGTCATCACCTTCAAGCCCCACCACAGCATTCAGAAGGGGCAGGTGGGGCGCGGCCAAGCCACGGCTACGGCCTTCACGATTCCGGAGGGCGCGGTGGACTACTGGGTCGACCGGCTTGAGGGCTTCGACGAGGTCACGCTGTACCCGGTGACCAAGCGCTTTGGGCGCACCGTCATCCAGTTCCAGGACCACGACGGCCAGCCGCTAGAGCTCATCACCGGCGAGTCCGACATTGAGCCCTGGGACGGCGGCCCCGTGCCGGCCGAGCACGCCCTCCGCGGCTTCCACGGCGTCACCATCCAGCCGCACAACGCCCGGCTCACGGCCGAGGTGCTGGAGCTCATGGGCTACGAGCAGATCGACACCGAGCCCACCCCCCAGGACGGGGACTGGATGCGATTCCGCGTCGACGGCGCCGATCACGGCGAGTACATTGACCTCTACACCGAGCCCAACATGCACGAGGGCTCCTGGGGCTACGGCACGGTCCACCACGTGGCCTTCCGCGTCGATGA
>CAZTDC010000187.1:0-6400 GCA_964612165.1 uncultured Salinivenus sp. | reverse complement strand
CTTCCGGATCGGGCAGTTCGTCGAGATGCATCGTCATGCTGCGAAGCATCTCCACCACGTCGTCGGGGTCGCTGTCCATCTCCCGACCATAAGCGGTTGCTCGCGACTGGGTGCGTTCGTGGAGCTGTTCGACGATCTGCACAAACGCCCGTGCCTGAGCCGGATTTGAGACGCCGATCCGATCGCGCACAATGGGGGCGGCTTCCCGAAGCGACGAATCCAACTCGGTCGACGAGGGTGCCTCCGGCTCGCCGGCTGCTTCGAGCTGCTGCTCGAGCTGATTGCGGTCGGCCTGGAGGCGGTCGCGTTCGCGCCGCAGGGCATCGCGCTCCTCCCGAAGCTGATCAATCTCTTCGACGGCCTCCGCCGTGTCCGAGAACCCGGCCTGCGCGAGCTGCTCCTTCTCTTGGTAAAGAGACTCAAGGCGCTGATTCAGCTTCCGAATCCGCTCGCGGGCCTCGTCCATGGTGGCCGCATCGAGCGTGTCGAGCAGCTGCTCGGCCTTCTGATGAAGATCGTGGAAGGGACTCTCCACCTCATCCTCCTCCCCCTCCAGCCGCTCAACCAGGGCGGCGTTGCGCTCGCGCAGCTTTTCCATCTTTTGGTTCATCTCCTGGAAGACCTCCTCCACCTCGCTGATGGTCACGAGGCCTTCCTCATCGCCCCCCTCCTTGCCTTCTTGAATCCGCTTTACCTCGCGCTTCATCGTCTGCACCCGCGCGAGGACCTCGGTCGGATCCGAAGTGCCGAGTTCGTTGCAGAGAACGTTCCACTGCTGCACGTACCAGTCTCGATCGTTGTCGGAAGAGGAGGACGAATCGCGAGGTGAATCCGAATCGGTTGCGTCAGCCATCGGGGCATCCGTCGGGTCGTTCGAGAGAAAAGCCAGAATGAATGGATATCGTTTCCTATACCGTTCGCCCTCGGGGGTCGATCCACAGAACAACTGAATGCACAACCATGAGCGGTCTTCGCTCCCCAAGTCGCCCTGTTCACACGACCCCCTCAGAACAAATCGTCGAAGATGTAACCAAGTCGGTATGATGAGTGTGAGGCCAATTGAGCGGGAATCCATTTCTCCCGTCTCCAATATTACTGGACGTACATTAGGGTAGGCTATGTAGTGTCTACCTAATGCCAAGTTGTTACGTCTCTTTTTCCACTCGACCCTTCCAAATCCTTGAGCGTAGACACTTTGCAGACGGACTCACAGACCAAACCGGTGGACGCCAACGAGCACGTGCAGACCCTTCACGACCGCATCGAGGAAGCTCTTCGGGGGTCGCTCGACGCACAGTGGGACGAGGTACTGGACCAGTGGACGGACGCAGCTCCCTCTGAACGAAAAGCCGTTCGGGCCTACGTGTCTGGACTGCGCAATCGCATGCTCCGCGCCCTTCTCGATATCGAGACGGAGGAGGAATTGGAACGGGGCCTCGCCACACAGTACATTGAGGTGAAGTGCCATTGGACGATGCTGAACACGCAAATTCAGCACCAGACGTCCCGCACTGGAGAACCGGAAGAAGACCTGATCTACCGAGCCACCTGCGTCAGCCTCATTATCCAAAGTCTGGAGCCGCTGCTCAGTCAGGAGCGCGTCGATAATCTTACCGCATTTCTCGCAGAACCGCTGGAGTAGAGGGACGCGCCCATTCGAACGAGAACAGAAGCGTGTAGACCAGCGGTGGCTTGGCCCTTTAACTGCGCCTCGGGCTACGTGGCGGTGTACCAGAAGAGAACCGCCGCGGGCCCCGACTGAGCGACCGAATCGTCTTCGTTTCTCTCCGCTCAGAAAAGACGAAACGTTCATCGCCTCCCTCCCCAACGACGCAATATCTTTCTGCTAGATTCACAAAATCATAATATATTTTCTCTGGTACGCTTTTTGTATGGGGTCGACTGAGCAAATTTGACCGATGATCGTACAAAATGAAACAACCTGCAGGCGCTTCTCTTATACGGAAGTGCCTTACTGAGAAATCACCGTGCGATATTCATCTAACAAATGGACGGACGGGACCTTGTACCCGGCTCTGTCCCCCTAACCTCTTATGAGAAATGTTCGTCGCCTTATTCTTGCGCTGAGTTCGCTCATTGGTGTGTGGCTCCTCGCTAGTTTTGGTGGAGCCATGTTCGACTCCGGCAATGCCGTTTTCTGGACCAACAGCTTAATGTGGGCGCTTCTCTCCTGTCTGATCGTGATGCCGGCCCTGCTAATGGTCAGTCTCGCTTCCACGAAGGCCTCAGAGAAGGCTGCTCAGAAGAAAGTCACCGAGGAAGAGGCTGCCGAAGAGACCTCAAGCAAGCAGGAGCCGTTTATTCAGGAGGAGTCGGGAGAGGCCCGCACCCTGTGGCCCGAACCGGAGCAGGATACGGACTGGCCGGCCCAGGAGACTAAGCGAGACCACGCTCACGCTTAGTCTGTTTCACCCAGTTGGCACACTGGCTGGTCCCCCCACCGAACGTAAGTGTCTTTTCTTCTGCGCCTGCTCGGACCTCGCACGGATCCGAGCAGGCGTAGCGTGTTTCGTCCCGATCTTTCTCTTTTCTCAGGGATGGCCTCTCCGCCCTCCTTCGGTCAATCCGCCCTCCGACCGTTTTTTGGTGGTGTCCTGCAGGGGTCTACACTTGCCCATTGCCACCTCCGGCCGATACGTACCGCCCTGAAGGCTCACCGCTCGGGATATGAGAAAGAACGCCGGGGGGCTGTGGGTTCTCCATCCTCCTGCCTCCTCCTACAAGCCTGGTGGGCTTCCACAAAACTGATACCAAGTACGCAGGATCATTACACGTGGTGGTAGGCGCCAAAGTCTCGATCCTGCTCGCGTCCCATCACACGCAGGGCGGCCGTGACCGTGCGGACGCCGACTGCGAGCAGGGTCCCCACCACGAGTAGCAGAGCGCGGCGGTAGACCGATTTGGAGAAGACTCGGCGGAACCCGGTCTTGACGGGAGCGAGTTCGGGAGGCAGCATAGGAGCACCGGTAGCAATGCGTGATGGCAAAACTACCGGCCTACGCTGTCTCCCGACTTGCGTTCAAATGGCCAAAGTCGAGCTTAGGAAAACCCCGAGCCCGCTCTAGCGGAGCGCATCGAATCGAGCCGAACGTCCGAGGGCCGGTGGGGATTTGAGGGACGGTGTCTCTTCGAACTTCCCTCGTCCCTTATGCCCCTCGTCGAACGCGCCCCCGCCAAGATCAACCTCGGCCTCCACGTCCTTCGCCGGCGACCGGACGGCTACCACGACGTCGAAACCGTGCTCCACCGCCTCGACTGGGCGGACACGATCACGGCCCAGCCCGCCGAAACGCTCTCGATGACCTGCTCGGACCCGTCCCTGCCCACCGACGAGGACAACCTCTGTCTGCAGGCCGCCCAGCGGCTGGCCGAGGCGTGCGACGTCACGAGCGGCGCCCGGCTTCATCTGGAGAAACGGGTGCCTTACGGCTCGGGCCTGGGCGGCGGCTCCAGCGACGCGGCGGCCACCCTCCGCCTCCTCACACGCCTCTGGACCCTCGATCCGCCGCAGGCCCTGCTGCACGAGGTGGCGTGCGACATCGGGTCCGACGTGCCCTTCTTCCTCTACGACACCCCGGCCGCCTACGCCACGGGGCGGGGCGACGACCTCACGCCAATTTACGAGGAGGGCAACCCCTACTGTCTCCCGTTTTCTATCCTCGTGGCCGTCCCGTCGGTTGACATTTCGACGCCCGACGCCTACGCCCAGGTGACCCCCAGTGAGGGCGGGCGTCCGGGCCTGCCGGACCTGGTGCGGTCGAACGACCTCACTCGCTGGCGGTCGACGCTCGTCAACGACTTCGAGCAGCCCATTGCGGAAGACTACCCGAAAGTGGATGCCGCTCGCAGGTGGCTGGACGAGGCCGGGGCCGACTACGTGTCCTTGTCGGGATCGGGCGGGGCCGTGTACGGCGTGTTTGTGTCCGGCGAGCAGGCCGAAGCGGCGTTCGAGCAGGGACGGGAACGCGAGGAGCAGGTGCATCTCATGGTGGGAAGCGACGATCTCTATCCGTGGAACGCCCCCAACAGATCGTGACTCGAAATTCAAGGGCCGAGCGCCGCGGAGGCTCGAGGCTCCGAAACCGCCCTGCGCTCCTGCGGGTTGATACGATGAATGCTTTCCTACCAATCCACGCACACGTCTCATGCACGACGTCGTCATCATTGGAGCCGGGCCCGTGGGGCTCGCCTGCGGCATCGAAGCCAAGCGCCGTGGGCTCGACGAACTGATCGTCGAGAAAGGCGCGCTCTGCAACTCGTTTATCGGCTACCCCACACGGATGGAGTTTTTCTCCACCCCCGAGCGGCTGGAGATTGGCGGCTATCCGTTCGCGACGCGCGACTACAAGCCGCGCCGCGAGGAGGCGCTCGACTACTACCGGCGCGTGGCCACGGCCGAGGACCTCAACATCAACCTCTACGAGGCGGTCACCCGGCTGGAGGGCCCCGACGGCAACTTCACCGTGACCACCGAGAAGGAAACCTACGCCGCCCGCAAGGTGGTGGTGGCCACCGGCTTCTACGACATTCCGAATCGCATGGACGTGCCCGGCGAGGACCTCGACAAGGTGCGCCACTACTTCAAGGAGCCGTTCCCCTACGCGCTGACGGACGTAGCCATCGTGGGCGGCGGCAACTCGGCGGCCAAGGCCGCCCTGGCCTGTTACCGCCACGACGCCAACGTGACCCTCGTGGTGCGCGACGACGCGCTCGACGACGGCGTGAAGTACTGGATCAAGCCGGACGTGGAAAACCGGATCGAGGAGGGCTCCATCGACGCCTACTTCAACACGACCGTCGACGCCATCGAGGAGGACACGCTCCATCTCGACACGCCGGACGGCCCCGCTCAGATCGACAACGACTTCGTCCTCGCCATGACGGGCTACCGGCCCAACTATGACCTCCTCGACCGCCTCGGCATTGAGGCCCGGGACGACGCGGCCCGCACGCCGGTGCACGACGAGGAGGGCGAAACCTTCGAAACGAACCGGAACGGCGTCTACCTCGCCGGCACCATCTGCGGCGGGTGCGACACGAGCCGCTGGTTCATCGAGAACGGCCGCTTCCACGCCGAGAAGGTCGTGGACCACATCGTAGACACCCTGGAACGGACGCCCGCCGTGGCGTGAGTAGGGCAAGCGGTGTCTCCGTTCGTTCCGTAGACCGTTCCGGTGGCGGGTGAACCGCAGGTCCTCCGCTCCCGCTGGGCCGGTTGGCCTCAGCATCCGACTCCCTGCGCCTCTTCTCCCCCATCGCCCCCTTCGGCCCCGAACGTCTCATCGATCCACTCGGCCAAGGCATCGCGCACCCGGCGGAAAACCGCACGCCGCTCGGCCCTGGTGCCGGTCGCCGCGGAGGGGTCATCGAAGCCCGCGTGCAGATTCAGCTCGCGCGCTGGAAGGTGCGGACACGCCTCGCGGGCGTCGTCGCACACCGTCACCACCACGTCGAACGTCCGGTCGTCGACGTGATCGAGCGTTTTCGACGAGTGGTCCGAGAGATCAATGCCCAGTTCGCCCATTACCTCAATGGCGAGCGGGCGTACCTCCGTGGCCTCCGTCCCGGCGCTGAAGACCTCGTACCGGTCGCCGTAGCGGGCGCGGAGCAGCCCTTCGGCCATCTGGGAGCGGGCCGAGTTGTGGGTGCAGAGAAAAAGAACGGTCTCTTTGGTTGCGGAGTCGCTGCTCATGATGGATCAGTAGATTTAGGGGTATAAACTGCGCGCGAACGTGGAATATAAAAAACCACCGAACGTCCCCGAATTGAATCGGGACGCCCGGTGGCTTGTGTCAGGTAGAAGACCCGACGCAGAGAAGAAGTGACTACTGGAGCGTGCCGTTCTGGCTGATGAGCGTCCAGCCGCTGGCCCAGTTCTCATTCGGCCCGAACGCGCCGTAGTAATTGACGCTCTGGTAGTCCGAGTTCTCACCGCCCACGTCGCCGAATTCACTCGGCTCGGGAGGAGAAGCGTCCGCCGGACCGGCCGCTCGCGGGTTGAACTGGTTGATTACGCCGTCGCCAGTCCGATCCATAGCCTGGATGGGCGACTGCGACAGAAGCTGATTGTTCTCGTCACGGAGGTAGTCCGCCAGGTTGCCGCGGAACTCCGTCCCGCCGTCGCCCGACACGTTGCCGTCATCGTCCGTGGTGAGCTGGATGATGTCCTCGAAGGTGGTATTGCCCGGGTCATAGTCCGCACCGACGTTCCACCAGAGATTGTTCTCGTGGCGGAGGTCGCCGTCGTCCCACCGCTCGCGGCTGTCCTCGCCGCTTCCGAGATCCTCAATTTCCAGGGCGGCGTCCGTGAAGCGGGCGTCCATGAACACGGAGTTGAAGTAGGAGGTCGCGTTGTTGTCGCGGTGGTACAGGAACGGCT
>CAZTDC010000186.1:0-6429 GCA_964612165.1 uncultured Salinivenus sp. | reverse complement strand
CCCGCGTCTGGCATCCAGCCCTGGGAGGCCCAGTACGAAGAGATGGCCCGGGCGATGGACGTTGACCCCTCCACGGAGGAGTACGTGCCCTTCGACATCGTCGATAAAGAATTCGCCCGAAACTACTTCGACATCGTCATCGGTCCGCTCGAAGAGCAGGGCGTTGACTTCTGGTGGCTCGACTGGCAGCAGTGGAGCACGACGGACATCGAGGGCGTGACGCCGACGTGGTGGCTCAACTACGTCTTCTTCACGGAGATGCAGCGAGAGCAGGCCGATCGCCCACTCATCTTTCATCGGTGGGGAGGGCTTGGAAACCACCGATATCAAATCGGGTTTTCGGGGGACCACCACGCCAACTGGAAAAGCCTCGACTTCCAACCCTACTTTACCGCCACCGCTTCTAACGTGGGCTATGGCTATTGGAGTCACGACATCGGCGGACATACACCGGGTCCCATCTCCGGAGAGCTCTACACCCGCTGGGTGCAGTTTGGCATCCTCAGTCCAATCGTCCGCACACACGTAACCAAAGAACCAGACGCGGAGCGCCGCTTCTGGGGATACGACTATCCCTACAGCCGGGCGATGCGGGACGCTGCCCATCTCCGCTACCAGATGGCGCCTTACATCTATACCATGGCCCGGCGTACCTACGACACGGGGATTTCGATAACACGGCCGCTCTACTACCGCCACCCCGAAGCCGATGAGGCCTACGAGTTCAAGAATGAGTATTACTTCGGGGAAGACCTCCTCGTGAAGCCGGTGACCGACTCGATGGTGACCGACAGCCTCCTCGCGCAGCAGGAGGTATGGCTGCCGGGAGGTGGTGAATGGATCGAGTGGTTTACCGGCCGATGGCTCGACGGGGGACAGGTCGTCAGCCGTTCGTTCCCTCTCGATGAAGTTCCGATTTACGTGCGGCCCGGGGCCGTCGTCCCCATGCAGACGCAACGGCTCCGCATGAACGAAGCCCCACTGGATCCGCTCATCCTCACAGCCTTCCCCGGCGGCTCCGACACGACGCGCGTCTACCAGGATGCCGGAAATAGCCTCGACTACAAAGAAGGCGAGTACGCCTGGACGACGGTTCGACACGAGCGAACCGGAGACCGGTCCCTCCGCGTCGAGGTACTGCCCACTGACGGCTCCTTTCCGGGCATGCAGGAGGAGCGGCGCTACGTCGTGCGCCTGCCGCACGCCTGGCCGCCCGCCGAGGTTACCTATAACGGCACACAGTCCCTCGGCCGTACCGAAAGCGACACGACAGCGGGATGGCACTACGACGGCTCCTCCTTCACGACCGTCATCCAGCTGCCGGCCTCTTCTGTCCGTGACACGACCACCGTGGAGGTCACCTTCCCGGCTCCGATGGATGACCCCCGCCTCAGTGGCATGCGAGGGTACACGAACCGGCTCCAGCGGAGCATGAAGCTGTTCAATTCGCTCTGGAAAGACGACTGGACCCCGGAAGAGATGATCGACCTCTACCAGACGGGGCGCCGCGTCGAGCTTGCACCTGGGACTGCCGAGCAGGAACTCTCGACATTTCATGAGAACCTTCCCTCGGTTCTTCGGGGCTTCTCAGAGCTTGAAGGCGACCGTCAGACGATCCAGCGGGGCATCAACCACCTCCATGCCCTCTACGACCGGGCCGACGTTCCGCCTCCAGAGGTAGAAGAGTCCTCCGACGACGCGTCCTCGGACGCAAACTGATCCGACGCGGGAACGTGCAGGGGACGGACAATTGACTTTGCTTACTGAGACTCCGGCGCTAGTATGAGTGATCGCGAGGCGGAGGTTGAAGAAGAGGATTCGGACGTCAGCAATGAGTCGAAAGGGTATGTTCGACGCCTCAGCCTGTTCGACGGGATTATGGTCGTGGCAGGCGGAATCATCGGGTCGGGCATCTTTCGGGGGCCGGATGTCGTAGCGCAGCGGGTGGACACGCCCGGGCTCGTCATGGCGGCCTGGGCCGTAGGCGGCGCTATAGCGCTCATTGGGGCCCTCTGCTTTGCGGAGCTCGGGGCCCGACGCCCGGAGGCTGGTGGCGGATACGTCTATCTGCGCGAGGCCTTCCATCCGCTCTTCGGGTTCCTGTACGGGTGGAAAGTCGCGTTTATCACCGCTACTGGGGCCATCGCGGCCCTCGCCATCACGTTTGCCGACTACGCGATCAGTTTGTTCGAGATCGGCGAGGCCTGGTCCCTACCGATTGCAGTGGCGACGATTGTCTTCCTATCGGGCGTGAACTACTTCGGAATTGAGTTCGGAAGCTTGACTCAGAACGTCTTCACGGTACTCAAGCTAGGCGCACTAGCGGGACTCGTCGGCGCGGGTCTGTGGCTTGGAACTGGAAAGTTAACGAGTGCTGAGACGGCGTCACAGTCCGTTTGGACTACAGAAAGCACCTGGGGCATCCTGGCGGCCTTCGGAGCCGCGCTTACGCCCGTGCTCTTTGCGCATGGGGGATGGCAGCACGCAAATCACATCGCTGGAGAGATTAAGCAGCCAAGTCGAAATCTCCCACTGTCGCTACTTATGGGCGTGGGTATTGTCGTCGGGTCGTACCTGTTGGCCAACTACGCCTACCTTTATGCGCTGGGCGTGAAAGGACTGGCCAAGAGCGACGCTCCTGCAATCGATGCCATGGAAGCCCTCCTCGGAAGCGTGGGGGGGGATTTCATCGGAGTCGGGGTCATGATCTCGGTGTTTGGGATCCTGAATCTCATCATCATGGCTGCCCCTCGCGTCCTACAGGCCATCGCCAAGGACGACCTTTTCTTCAAACCGTTTGCGCAACTACATCCCGAGTACCGGACTCCGACTTGGGCCATCCTCTTTCAGGCAGCCTGGGCTATCGTTCTGGCCCTCTCAGGAACCTTCGCACAGCTTCTAAACTATGTCGTGTTCGGGGACTGGTTGCTCTTTGCCCTGATCGTCGGTACGCTTTTCGTCTACCGTAGCCAGGACGACGCGGACACTGACCCAGACGCCTTCCGGATGGTGGGCTATCCGGTGCTCCCAACTATCTTTATTCTGGCCTCGTCTTTTGTTGTAGTTAGCACCATCGGCTCCATGGAACCTGTGAATGCTATTATCGGCGTGGGCATCATTCTCTCCGGAGTTGGGGTTTATTATGCATTCCGCTGGGCCCGAAAACATGAGATGGTTGCAACGTAAGATGCTCAGATAAGTTGCTCAACGAAGAGGGAGCATCCTTATGAGACGACGAAATTTCCTTTCTACTGTCGGTGCTGCGAGCCTCAGTCCGCTCCTGCCGTGGACCTCCCTGGAGTGGGGAGCGGGCGATCGTCCCACAAACATCGTAATGATGCTCATCGATGACTTAGGATGGACAGATCTCGGGTGTTACGGGAATGAACTCCACGACACTCCGCGGCTTGACCAGCTCGCCGAACAGGGCATGCGTTTTACAAACGCCTATGCGGCAGCGCCGAACTGTTCCCCCACTCGGTCGAGCCTTTTGACAGGACAGCCACCTGCCATGACCGGTATTACGGACTACATTCCAGGACGGAACGTACCTAAAGCACAGTTCACTCCGTCGGAAGGACAGCATAAGCTTCCCTCCGACGTGCTGACCTTGGCCGAACGTCTACAAGAGACCGGACACGTGTCTGCCAGCATCGGCAAATGGCATCTCGGTAAGGGGAACGCCATGCCATCTAGTCGAGGGTTCGATGTGACAGTGGCACCAGGCCAGGAGCACCAGCGAAGCATGTTTCCCCCGCATGGCGTGCCAGGTCTCGACGGAGAGGACGGCGAGTACCTCACCGATCGGTTGAGCCGCGCGGGCGTGAAGTTCATCCGTCGTCATGCCGACCGGCCGTTTTTTCTCTATCTCCCGCACTATGCCGTCCATCGTCCCCATGAAGGCAAAGAGCAGCTCGTGGAAAAATACCGGCGGCGCCTGCCCGACGGAGAGGAACCCCGGGCTGTGTACGCGGCCATGGTGGAGTCGGTCGACCAGAGCGTAGGCCGGATCGTGGACACGCTGCGGGAGGAAGGGCTATTCTCCAGCACGCTCCTCCTGTTTACGTCCGACAACGGTCCGACGGATGTGAGCCCCCCCCTTCCTCTCCGCTCTCGGAAAGGGACGATTTACGAGGGGGGAATCCGTGTTCCCCTCATCGCCGCCGGAGCGGGAGTGACGCCCGGGACCGTCGAGACTCCTGTGATTACCCACGACCTTTGCGCGACAGCCTTGGACGTGGCTGGGACGGACCAGGTCGGAGCGGTGGAAGGAGAGAGCCTGCATCCACTGCTCGAAAACTGGGTGCCCCCGTCCCGCGACGCCCTCTACTGGCATTTTCCACACTATTCGTGGCGAGAGCAGCGGCCTGCCGGAGCTATTCGGCGGGGACGATACAAGCTGATTACGTACTACGGGTGTAATGAGATCGAGATGTACGATTTAGAGGCTGACATCGGAGAGACGACGGATCTCTCATCCCGGAAGCCTGAGCAGGCGCAGCGTCTGCGGCGCATGCACCGCGAGTGGCGGCAGCGCGTCGATGCCGTGATGCCCGAGCCCAATCCGGACTTTGACCCCGATGAAACCGCGGTCCCGGTCTGCGGGCAGGGAGAATAGAAAGAAACTAGAGTACTGCGCTTCCGGCAGCAAACCCAGAAACCAACTCGCGAACTTCCCCTCCAGAACCGACCAGACTGATGGCTGACACTGCCTGCTGCACTGGATCCTCAGAGTCAAAAGACGGCGAGGCTACAAAAGCGGCGACCCCAGCATCCTCCACAGTGGTTCCCGATGACGACTCGGACCGGATGGTACACCTTGACGGTGGGTCGTTCCTCATGGGAACCGACTCGGACGCTGGATTCCCGGCGGATGGGGAAGGGCCGGTACGCGAGGTGTACCTCGATCCGTTCTACATTGATATACATCCCATTACGAACCACGAGTTTGGCGAGTTCGTCCAGGATACCGGCTACAAAACCGACGCTGAGCGCTACGGCTGGTCGTTCGTCTTTCAGAATTTTGTGGACGAAAAGACGGCCAAATGGGCCCCCCGTGTGCAGGACGCGCCCTGGTGGGTAAAAGTGGACGGCGCCTGCTGGAAGTGGCCCGAAGGGCGCGGCTCGCACGTCAGCAACCGACAGGATCATCCGGTGGTTCACGTGAGCTGGAACGACGCGCAGGCTTTCTGCGAGTGGGCGGGGCTACGGCTGCCCACGGAGGCGGAATGGGAGTACGCCGCACGGGGTGGCTTTACGCAAAAAACGTATCCCTGGGGCGACGAACTCCACCCGGATGGCAAACACATGTGCAATATCTGGCAGGGCTCGTTCCCCGACCACAATACCGAAGACGACGGCTATGTGGGCACGGCACCGGTCAAGTCGTTTCCGCCGAATAATTACGGCATCTACGGCATGGCCGGCAACGTGTGGGACTGGTGTGCAGACTGGTTCAGTCCCGACTACCACATTGACGGTCCCCGGGAAAACCCCACCGGCCCACCCGACGGTGAGGCGAAGGTGATGCGGGGCGGCTCCTACCTATGTCACGACTCCTACTGCAACCGGTACCGCGCAGCAGCCCGAACGGCGAATACTCCGGATAGCACGACGGGAAACCTCGGATTTCGGTGTGCCGCGGATGCCTGAGAATGGCAGGCCGCGCTTTTCTTTCCGTTCGTTGAATGGTTCTCGCTTAGCTATGTCCGATGTCTCTGTCGACCGCCGACAGTTTCTTCAGTCCGCCCCTCTGGCCGCACTGGCCCCGTGTGCCCTCCCGAGTTCCGCCGAGGCCGCATCGGGCGAGGTCGACGATGAGCTTCCGGCTCTCGAAGCGAAACTGCTTGACGCGGTGCCCGAGCCGGTCGTCCCGGAGCGACCCGACTTAAAGGCAATGTACGAGGCGTGCTGGGTCATCGGGTACAAACAAACCCACTACGGCACGCCGCAGAACGGATTTGTGCGCTGGTACATCGACGAGGCCTTCGATAATCGCCTTTTCCAGTGGGACCTCTGTTTTTCCCTCGCGTGGGCGAAGTACGGGCAGGGAGTCCTGCCGGGCGTGGAGAGCCTTGATAATTTCTACCGCAAGCAGCACGACGATGGGGCCATCGCGGGGGTGATTAACGAGTCGGACGGCAGCGACGACCAGCCGAAGGATGCGCCCTGGTTTACCCGCAACAATCTGTTTTCCTGGATTGAGTACGAGTACTACAAGACCACCGGCGACGCCTCGCGCTTGGAGATGGCGGTGCCAGTGCTGCGCGACTACGCGCGGTGGGTAAAGCGCAACCGCCGCCATGACAACGGTCACTACTACTGGTCGGGCTGGAGCAGCGGGATGGACAACTCCCCCCGGTCGGTGGCCGACGAGTTCTATCCGCCGTACAGCTGGGTCGACTACGACGCGAACGAGGCCCTGGCCGC
>CAZTDC010000185.1:0-6430 GCA_964612165.1 uncultured Salinivenus sp. | reverse complement strand
GCCGGCCCCACCCACTCGATGGTGTCGTCGAGCCAGACGAGGACCGCGTCGTCGACGGTGCGGAGCGGCGTGGCATCGTCCTGGACGTCGGGGGCGGGTGGGGTGACGAGGGTGTCTATGTTCGTGAGAACCGGCATGACGACGAACGGAAGCTGTGAATGCGGTAGCGGAGAGAAGCGAGTGATGCGTGAGGAGTGAAGCGTGAGTGGCGGACCGGCAAAGCTGTCACGAGTCACGTATCACGCTTCACGCATCAGGAGCAATTCCTTCATGGATGGCAGAGGAGGGGAAAAGCGTGACGGACGGCGACTACTCTTCAACCATCGGCAGATCAACGTCGCGTTCGCGGGCCGTTTCCTTGGCGTCTTCGTAGCCGGCGTCGGCGTGGCGCATGACGCCGGTGCCCGGGTCGTTGGTGAGGACGCGTTCGAGGCGGCGAGCAGAGCGGTCGGTGCCCTTCGCCACGCACACCATGCCGCCGTGGATGGAGTAGCCGATGCCCACGCCGCCCCCGTGGTGCAGCGACACCCAACTCGCGCCGGAGGCCGTGTTGAGCATGGCGTTGAGCAGTGGCCAGTCGGCGATCGCGTCCGAGCCGTCCTTCATGCCCTCGGTCTCGCGGTTGGGGGAGGCCACCGAGCCCGCGTCCAGGTGATCGCGGCCGATGACGAGCGGGGCGTCGACCTTGTCGTTCTCGACGAGCCAGTTGAAGCGGGCGCCCATCTCCGCCCGCTCGCCGTACTCCAGCCAGCAAATCCGTGCGGGGAGGCCCTGGAACTGCACCTTCTCGCGCGCCTGCTCGATCCAGCGGTGGAGGGCCGGTTTGTCGGGGAAGGTGTCGAGCACCGCTTCGTCGGTGACGGCGATGTCGTCGGGATTGCCGGAGAGGGCGGCCCACCGGAACGGGCCCGAGCCGCGGCAGAAGAGGGGGCGGACGAAGGCGGGGACGAAGCCCGGAAAGTCGAATGCTTCCTCCATGTCCCGGAGATCGGCGACCTGTCCGCGCAGGTTGTTGCCGTAGTCGAACGTGATGGCACCCTTCTCCTGCATGTCGAGCATGGCCTCGACGTGTGTCTGCATCGAGTCGAGGACAGCTTCCTGGTAGCCCTCCGGGTCGGTCCCGCGAAACGCCGCGGCCTCCTCCACCGAGTAGCCGACCGGAATGTAGCCGGTCTGCAGGTCGTGCGCGGCGGTCTGGTCGGTGAGGACGTCCGGCACCACGTCGCGACGCACCAGCTCGGGGAGCACGTCGGCAATGTTGCCCACAAGCCCTACGGAGTGGGCGCGCCCCTCGTCCGCCGCCGACTGGACGATGTCGAGCGCCTCGTCGAGGTCGGTGCACATCTCGTCGCAATAGCCGGTTTCCACCCGGCGCTCGATGCGTCTCGGGTTGACCTCCACACCTAAGAACGCCCCGCCGTTCATCGTAGCGGCCAGGGGCTGGGCGCCGCCCATCTCGCCGAGGCCGGCCGTCAGCACGAAGTTGCCCTGCAGCGTGCCGTCGAAGTGCTGCCGTGCGCATTCAGCGAACGTCTCGAACGTTCCCTGGAGGATGCCCTGCGTGCCGATGTAGATCCAGGATCCCGCCGTCATCTGCCCATACATCGTAAGGCCCATTTTTTCCAGGCGGCGAAACTCGTCCCAGTTGGCCCAGCGTGGGACGAGGTGCGAGTTGGCGATGAGGACGCTCGGGGCTTCGGGGTGGGTGCGAAAGACGCCGACCGGCTTGCCGCTCTGGACGAGCAGGGTTTCGTCGTTTGCCAGTCGCCGAAGCGTCTGGACGATTTTCTCGTAGCAGTCCCAGTTGCGCGCGGCCTTCCCGGTGCCGCCGTACACGATTAGCTCATCGGGGTTCTTCGCGACCTCCGGGTCAAGGTTGTTCATGAGCATACGCATCGCGCCCTCCTGGTCCCAGCCCTTGCAGGTGCGGTCCGAGCCGGTGGGGGCGTGGATGGGCGTGGGCGGAGCAGTCGGCATGACGATAAGAGAGTTCGTTCAGAAGGGAGGGGGGAAAGCGCTTCCAAAACGTCAGAGGATCCACTATTATCTCGGCAGTCGGGGAGTATCAGAAAATGACCCCGACGCGGACCGGGATAATGACTTCTGAGGTTTCCTGACCCACGTACAGGGCCGGGTCAAATTCGAGGAAGAACGAGCTTTCGTTGAGCAGCCACACTTTGCCAACGCCAAGGTGAACCGTGGGGCCGCTATTGACACCTTCCCCGAGGTTGCCGAACGGGACATACGCGCCGGCCCCGCCGAGGACGTACAGGCGTTCCGTTCCGCTGCCCGGAAGAGTGACAATGAGGGAGGCCTGGGGATCGAAGGCGTAGGCCGCGTCGTCACGCCCCTCGAAAATATAGCCTGTGAAGCCCGTGCCGATGCCGACGGAGACGTCCTGCGTAATTGGAATGGAGGAGCGGAATCGAATGCCGGGCCCAATGTTATTATCAACCGTCGTGCCCATCATTTGAAGTCCCACGCCGAATTTGGGAGCCTCCTGGGCCTGTGCCGGGAGACCGGTGCCCATCATGGGGGCTACAAGTAAAAGACAAACAAGGAGTCGAGTCATCGTCTGGATGCAAACGGACGTGTGGAATCAAGCCGGGAGGGAAGCCGTAGCAACGTGGCAGAGAAAGAGACCTCTTCCCTTTTTGGAAAAAGAAGTCTCGTTTCCGTCTCTTCGTGGGGCCACTCGGAACGTAGGCCAACGCATGAACTTCGTCAACTATCCCCTGGTGATCGAACGGCAACGACTAGATCAGTGAGCAAAGCTCCTCGCTTTTTTCGTCCGTCGTGTCCGCATCGACATGTGGGTGTGGGCGTATGGGAGTGTGAGAGAGGGTGACTCCTTTCGACATTGGGAGAGAAAATCCGCTAGGGAACTGTCTCAAAAGACCTCAGCGAGTCATTCCGGACTTGATTCGGAATCTCCCAGATATGAGCAGCGTCGTTTTCGGGGAGATCCTGAATCGAGTTCAGGATGACCTGCCTGTTTTGGGATAGTTCTTAAGTTTTCCGTTTCAGCGGGGCGACAACGAGATGCTTCCGCCCATATTCCCGGCCCAACACATGTACCTGGACGGCTCTGTGAATGCTGTCTGAGACCGCGAATTGAAAATACCTCACGCACCAGAACGAACCACCACTCATGTCTACCCAAACGCCTTCCCCGTCGGCCTCCGCTCGCGCCGGGGAAGCCACGTCGACGCAGACTTGGGACCCGAGAGCGTTCGACGCCCCAGACTACTACGACCTGGACGACCTGATGTCGGACGAGGCGACGTCCCTCCGCGACGAGGTGCGCGCCTTCGTGACCGAGGAGGTGCATCCTGTGATCGAAAAGTATGCCCAGCGGGCGGAGTTCCCGCGGGAGATGATCCCGAAGTTTGCTGAATTGGGTGTGCTGGGGCCGATGATTCCCTCCGAGTACGGAGGGGGCGGCCACAGCGGCATCGTATACGGCCTCATGATGCAGGAGATTGAGCGCGGCGACTCGGGCCTCCGCTCTTTTTGCTCCGTCACCGGGTCACTGGTGATGTGGCCGATCTGGCAGTACGGCACCGAGGAGCAGAAGGAGCGGTGGCTGCCGCAGTTGGCGGCGGGAGATGCTATTGGCTGCTTCGGCCTCACGGAGCCGGAGGTGGGCTCCAACCCCTCGGCCATGCAGACGCGCGCTCGCCGAGACGGGGACGACTGGATCCTGAGCGGGCACAAGCGATGGTCGACCAACGCCACCATCGCCGACGTGGCCGTGATTTGGGCGAAGGACGAGGACGACGTGGTGCGCGGGTTCCTCGTCGAGACGGACCGCGACGGTGTCTCGACCCCCACCATCGACGACACGTGGTCCCTCCGCGCGGCGGTCACCAGTGAGGTCCTTCTGGATGATGTGCGCGTGCCCGATGCCCACCGTCTGCCCGGCGTGGAGGGACTAAAGGGGCCGCTCTCGTGCCTCAACCAGGCGCGCTACGGCATCTGCTGGGGCACGGTGGGCGCGGCGATGGCCTGCTACGACGCCGCCCGCCAGCACGCCAAAAACCGGACGCAGTTCGGCAAGCCCATCGGCGGCTTTCAGCTCATGCAGGAGCGGCTGGTGGAGATGGTGCAGGAGATCACGAAGGCCCAGCTCCTGAACTGGCGCCTCGGCACGCTCAAGGATGGAGGGACGATGCGGCCCGAGCAGGTCTCCCTCGCCAAGCGCAACAACTGCCAGATGGCCCTGGACGTGGCGCAGTCGGCCCGGAAGATGCTGGGCGGCAACGGGGTGACGAGCCAGTACCCGGTGATGCGCCACCTCGCCAACCTCGAATCGGTGAGCACCTACGAGGGGACGCACGAGGTGCACACGCTGGTGGTGGGGCAGGATGTGACCGGCGAGAACGCGTTTACGTAGTTCGGGGAGACGGGAAGCCGGATATATGGAGAAGGGGGAGCGTGGATCTTTGTCACCTTCCTTTTCATGTCTGCCTTCCGCGAGGGGGCGAGGGCCGTTTTTGTGAGCCCAGGCCGTGTGACATTCGAGGGAGAGCCTTCTCGGAACAGGGCCGCTTGTAGAAGAGGGGGGGAGGTGTTTATCTTGCTGAGTGAAGTCCCATGTCCGTTCGTTGTTTTCACCTGAGCCCGCGCTTCTATGGATCAGGAGCTCCGCCTTCGCAACCACGCCAGCGCCATCGATCCGGCCACGGACTTTGCTTACAAGTGGGGCCTCAACGTGGGCCTCTCGGAGATGAAGGCACAGCGGCTCGCGTTGGCCGTCGATGAGATCGTGACCGACGTGGTGCGGTTTGCGTATCCGGGGGAGGAGGAGACCTTTCAAATTGCCTTTCGGTCGGACCTCTCGACGGCGGAGGTTATCATCCGAGAGCAGGGGGTGCCTTTTGATCCGTCAGAGATTGCGTACGACCGGGAGCGGGCGGTGGAGGAGGGCAACTTTAACGGCGCTGGTTACGCGGTCGTCCAGCGCTGCGTGGACGAGATTCAGTTTCTGAGCAAGGGAGGCGAGGGGAAGGAATTTCGGCTCGTGCAGCACGTGGAGGCCCGGCACATCGTAGAGTTGGAGCCGGCGGAGGTCGTGCAGGACACCAAGGTGCCGGACGAGGACGTGGCGTACAATCTCGTGGATGTGGAGCCGTCCGATGCGCGCGACATCGCCAAACTCATCTATCGGACCTACGGCGATACCTACTCGAAGGAGGAGCTCTACTATCCGGATACCATCGAGCAGGCTCTGCGCAACGATGAGAAGTTTGGCGTTCTCGTTCGTACCGAACACGGGGCGGCTGTCGGCTATTTTGCTGTGCTTCGCAATGACGACTCTGACATCGGGGAGGTGGGGGAGGCAGCCGTCGATGTGAACCATCGCCGCCGGGGGCTTATGACGCGGATGTTGGAGGGGCTCATCCAGCGCGCAGAGGCGGAAGGTCTTCTCGGGGTGTACGGGGAGGCGGTGACGGCCCACGAAATCAGCCAGCGGGCCAATGCCCGGTTCGACTTTGTGTCGTCGGCGCTCTGTCTGGCGTATCACCCCACCGAGCGCTTTACGGGCCTCATTGATGACTATCCGCAGCCCATCTCCAACCTCATCGACTTCAAGCCGCTGGTCCCGTACGACACAGTGACCCCGCACTTGCCCGAGGCGTACGAAGACACCCTCCGCGCCGTGTACGATGAGTTGGGGGCCATGGTCATCGAGCCGGGCCCCGATTCCAAGACCGAACCGATGCCCGATGAGGCGCAGATTGATGTCCGGATTGAGTATGAATTCCAGCACGCTGTTCTCGTCGTGGAGCAAGCCGGGGTCGACTTGGTCGACCAAGTGGAGCAGACCATCGAAGACCTGAATGGAACGGAGCTGCTGGCCTTGTACGTGGATCTGCCGCTCCGGAGTCCACACACGCCCGCTCTGACCGAGCAGCTTCGACACGCCGGCTTTTTCTTTGCGGGCCTCATGCCCCGCTTCCACCGCGAGCTCGACCACCTTCGTCTCCAGCGACCAATGGTGACGCTGGACCCGGACGCGATCGTCGTCTATTCGGACCTCGCTCACCAGATTAAAGATCGGATCGTTGAGGAGCTGTCCGTGCGGGGCGGCGTCCCGGCATAAGGCGAGGACCGACGAGGCTTGTACTGCGCGTGCCGGTCGCCTCGCCGTCTGTATCGGTTTGGGGTGCGAACACACAATTTTTACGCAAAGGGCTACCATCTTCGGATCTTTCTCGTTACGTTTGATTCACCGAAGGCCCACTTTTTTCGATCCCGCAGATCAAGACTACGCTAGTACTTATGGGCAAGAACGTTGCAGAAAAACTCATTGACAGCCACCTCGCCGACGGGAGTCTCGACGATGTCGAGGTGGGTGAGGAGATTAGCCTCGAAATGGACCAGACCCTCACCCAGGACGCCACCGGAACGATGGTGATGCTGGAGT
>CAZTDC010000184.1:0-6432 GCA_964612165.1 uncultured Salinivenus sp. | reverse complement strand
TCGAAAACACGCTCCTCTCCGGCATCAACGTGGGGGGCGACGCCGACACCACCGGCGCCATGATGGGCGCAATGCTCGGGGCGATCCACGGCTGGACGGCGTTTCCCGACGAGTGGCACGACGGGTTGGAAGAAGCTGAGCGCCTTGAGAAGGAAGCGTTCGCATTCGCCGACAGCGTCCTGTAGCGTGAGAATGCGAGGCGTGCGGACGCAAACAAAGCAGGGTCACCACCGCCCCACGCCAGTCGGGCCTACTCGTTCAGGGCTTCGGGCCCGCCCCTCGGACGAGACGATCGCGGACGCTATGCTAAGTAGACCCGCAGAAGAACGTTCACTTTTCGCATCCGAACCATCCTCTGCGAGCACGTCATCCTGAGCGTGACTCAGGCGATCCAGATCGCCAGGATCTTTTCGACCACTAGCACTGACCGTGTCAAAGAGATTCCGCATCGCGGAGAACACCAGGCTCCCTCAGAATAACCGGTCCGTTCGCAATTGAGGCAAGCTACGACCGTGTCAACGCGTATTCCTAGCAATGACTTTGCGATCTCAACATCTTGGACAGTCGCTCCGAACGAAGTTGCCCGAGCGTAAGGAAAAAGCCGCTTGCACATCATCGGTATTGGGGAAAATGGTGTAGAGGAGGGATCTACATGCCCACTGATCTTGATGGGCAATTGGGGCGCTCCGCGCGAGACAGGAACAACCGATCATCACGAGAGAGAACCGGCCTTCTTTTACCGGATGGTAAAACTTGGATTTGTAATTCGGATTTAATGGAAAAGCCTTTTAGCCGGGAGCGTCGAACAAATACGAAAGGGGCTTGGGCCAAGCAGAAGGGTGGGAATTTGACAGTTTGTATGGTCACTATTTACTTATCGATAGAATGAAAAAGGTCCCACGTTCATGCTCGTCCTCAGCGCGGCGAGCACCCTGGCAATGTGCCCCACCGGGCGCAGGGTCCTCACGCGCCCTTCTCCTGGCTTTGAGGAAAACCGGACGAGCATGGCCCTCAAAATCCGCCCTTGGTCTGTACCCCGAACATTCCTTTGTTGTGTTGATTGGGGGGACATTTTTTCGTAAATAGGGACAGGTCTCTTCACTTGCCTTCCTGAGAAGGAGGTGCGCGAGCCGGATGCATGTTCGCTTTTTCGAATTGGTAATCACGTTCATTATGAGTACAAAGGTACTACGAAGCTTCGTGGCGCTTCTGCTGCTTCCTGGGCTTGCTCTCGCTCAGGAGGGGACAATTACCGGAACCGTTACGGATCAGTCCTCTGGCGAAAGCCTTCCGGGAGCGACAGTTCAGGTCGTTGAGGATGAAATCGGAGCGGCGACCTCGGCAGACGGAACGTATCGGCTCACGAATGTCCCGGCCGGGGAGAAAACCATCGAAGTATCGTTCGTTGGGTATCAGTCGACCCAGCGGACGGTAACGGTGGAAGCTGGAGGGACGGTGACGGCCAACTTTCAGCTCCAGCCGCAGACCGCTCAGCTTGAGGAGGTTACGGTGACGGGATACCGGTCTCAAGAGCAGCAGGTTGCGAGTGGAGCCTCCGGAAGCATCAATGCCGACGACATTCAGAATGCGGACATTCAGAGCGCCGACCAGGCCCTGCAGGGGAAAACCGCCGGGGTCCGAGTCACGTCCAGCAGTGGACAACCCGGCGCAGCCATTGACGTGAAGGTGCGAGGAACGGGCTCCATTACGGCGGGCACCGATCCCCTCTTCATTGTCGATGGCGTGCAGATATCCACGGATGACCCCTTCAGTCAGGGGTCGGGAAACCCGCTGGCGAACCTGAGCTCCGACGACATCGAAAGCATTCAGGTGCTCCGAGACGCGGCCGCGTCCTCCATCTATGGCGCGCAGGCCTCAAATGGCGTCGTGCTTATTACCACGAAGTCGGGCCGAAGTGGAGACACGGAAATCAACTTTAGCTCGAAGGTGGGGCGCACCCAGCAACTCAAGGAATATGAGGTTGGGTCGACCGATCAGTGGGCAGATTACCTCGGCCACGCCATTGCGAATGGATTGAATCAGAGCTTCGGCGGGGAGTTCTTTACCCCCGAGGAAGGACGGCTGATTGGATTCAATAAAGATAGCGAGTGTCCGCTCGATCCGTTTGGCCTCGGCGCGTTGTGTCGGCAAGCCATTACGTCCGGCGGCCTAAACTTCGGCTCGGACTCACTGAACACCGACTGGCCCGGCGCAGTGTACCGGAAGGCCTACAATCAGAACTACAACCTGTCCTTCCGCGGCGGAAATGACCAGACGCAATTTTTCGTCTCCGGAAACTACGCGTTCGAGCAGGGACAGATTCTCGACTCCCGGCTCAAGAAGGGCGGTCTTCGGATAAACGTGGACCACGAAGTTCGGGATTGGCTCAGCACGGAGGCCAAGGTCAATGTAAGTTCGGTCAACGTGCGGGGCACGATTGAAGACGGCCCGTTCATCAACAGCCCGTTCTGGTCGTCCTACTTTATCCCGCCCAACGCACCAATCTACAACGAGCCGGGAAATCCGGATAGCGGGTTTAACCTGAATCCGAACTTCGTCTTCTCCTACAACCCGGTGGCCCAGGAGGACTTCAATACGCGGAAGTCCAACAACACCCAGATCAACGGGAACACCGCCTTGAACTGGGACCTGTCTGATTCCTGGGGAGCACGCACCTACATTGGACTTCAGTTTCAGGATACCAAGGAGGAAAACTACGAAGATCCCCGGCTCCCGCCGAACTTCCCGTCCGGCGGAGAGCATGAGGTCCCGCAGGAGCGGATCATCAATTACAATGCCAGCCAGACGCTTACGTACGACAACGTTTTTGCGAACGTGCACAGCGTGTCGGGCCTTCTCGGGACCGAGTATAAGAAGGAAGAGGAGGTCGGCACCTTCCTGGCTGCCCAGGGCTTCCCGAACAACCTCTTCCGGACGGCGGCCTCGGCCGCGACGCCGACCTCGGCCAGCTTTAGCCGGACGGAGTTCCGTCAGCTGAGCTTCTTCGGTGACCTCGAATACACCTACGACCGCACCTATCAGCTGCGGACCACCCTCCGCTACGACGGAAACTCTCGGTTCGGTCAGGATCGCCGGTTTGGTCTCTTCGGGACGGTGAGCGGATACTGGCGCCCCAGTGAGTATGCCGCCCTGCAGGATATCGGGTTCCTGACGGACCTGAAGCTGCGGGCAAGCTACGGCGTGACCGGGAACAGCGAGATCGGCAACTTTCAGGCCCGTCGTCTCTTCGGCTCAAGTGGGTCGTACAATGGAGAGGCGGCCATTGGCCCTTCGAGCCTCGGAAACGTTGGTCTGACCTGGGAGCAGAAGGAGGAAATCAACGTCGGTCTCGATTACGCCTTCTTCGGTGGACGCATCTCGGGCTCGATTGATGCGTACACGAACACCAATGAGCGCCTGCTGCTGAACCGAGACCTGCCGGGCGACAGCGGTTTCGGAAGCTTTATCGACAACGTTGGCGTCCTGGACAACCGCGGGCTGGAGATTCAGCTCGAGACGGTAAACATCGACCGGGCCGTCCAGTGGACCACCAACTTTAACATTGCCTTCCAGGATAGTGAGGTGGCCGACCTGCTGCCCGACGACGATGAAATTATCGACGGCACGCAGTCGGGCGGCAGCGTCTACCGTGTCGGCGAGGAGCCGGGGCAGTATCGCCTCACGCCCTGGGCGGGCGTGAACCCGGCCAACGGCGTTCCGATGTATGAGGATAAGAACGGGAACCTCACCTACGACCCGACCGACCCGGCGGACGACCGCCTCGTGGGGAATACCCAGCCCGACTTCTTCGGTGGGCTTACGAACACGTTCTCGTTCAAAGGGCTGACGGCTGAGGTCTTCTTCCAGTACGACTACGGCCGGACGACCTTCAACAACGACATGTACTTCCTGGAGTCGAACACCTTCTTCTTCAACAATCGCCGGGAGGACACCTACGACTACTGGCGCGAGCCGGGCGACGTGACGGACACGCCCTTCCCGACGATCAACAATGCCTACGGGCCGTTCTCGGGCTTTTCGGGCGGAAGTGGATTTAGCACGACCCGCTACCTGGAAGACGCGTCGTACATTCGTCTCAAGCGGGTTCGCCTGAGCTACTCCCTGCCCAGTAGCCTGCTCAATCAGCTTCCCGGGCTTAGTTCGGCCGACGTGTATCTCCAGGGCCGCAACCTGGCCACGTGGACCGAATTTACGGGCTTCGACCCTGAGGTCATTGGTACCAATCTGGGAAGCTACCCGCAGGGCAAGACCTTCACCGGCGGGATTAACCTCAGCTTCTAGCTACACCTGACAGCCGGAGTGACCCGCGGGGGACGCTGCACCCCCGCGGGCTCGTCGGCACGAGATGCGGCAGGGTTCTCAGAATGCTTGTTCACAAAGGATTGCGTTTACCATGAGACATCAGCTAATCACTCTTTGCTTGGCTCTGGCCATGACGATCGGCCTCGTCGGTTGCGATCAGTTTGCTCTGGATGAGGCCCAGCCCGCTCAGAGCGTCGCCTCCGAGCAGGCCTTTACGGAACTGAGTGGATTTGAGTCCGCGGTTACGGAGCTCTACGACGATCTTCAGGCTCCAAACCGATACGGGCAGTTTTACATGCTGTACCCCGCGGCGCTCGCTGATAATGCCGACTTTATTCAGGGCGCCAATCGGTACAATAGCGTCGTGCAAAATGTCCAGGGATCTCACCTGACGGACTACTTTAGCCGGTACGACGCGATTAACATCGCGAATAACATTATAACGAAGATACAGGGATTTGAGAATATCTCCGCGCCCAATCCTCAAGAGATTCGGGACCGGATTCGAGGGCAGGCCCTCGCCCTTCGGGCCCTCAATTACTTCGATCTCATGCGTACGAAAGCGTACGAGCCGGGTCGAGAAGTCGACGGCTGGACGCAGGGCGTTATTCTGCGCCTCGAACCCACCGAGTCGCCCGACGACGCCGACTTCCGCGCCCGAGCCCCGAATACGGAGGTCTACAACCAGATTGTCTCGGATCTGGAGACGGCAACGGACTTGCTCGAAGGCAAGAGCCTCTCTGATGCCCGCATGAACGAGGCCGCCGCGCATGCCCTCCTGGCTCGCGTGCACCTGTACCTCGAGAACTGGTCGGAGGCCGAGTCGGCCGCGACCGCCGCTCTTGATGCGAACGGCGACCTGGGGCTTGCCGAGATGATGACGGCATCGAATTATCGATCCAGCTGGTTCGCGGCGGAGAATCCGGAAGCGCTCTGGGAGCTCAAGATGACCCAGGGGCAGGACGGCGCCGCCACGAGCTCGAACGAGTCGCTGGCCTCCCTCGCGTTCGCCAGTGACGAAACCGGGTTCCGGACCTTCAACTTCCAGGTGGTTCCCACGGACGATTACGTGAGCACCCTTCCGCCGGGCGACGCGCGCCGCTCAATCATCGATACCCTTGATGATGGCTCCGTCGTGCTGGCCAAGTATAACAACAGTGTGGCGTCCTTTACGGATAATATTCCCATTCTCCGCCTCTCGGAGGTCTACCTGACGCGGGCCGAGGCGCGAGCCGAACAGGGAAAGAATGCCGGTGCCCGGTCCGATCTTGATGAGGTCCGCACGCGCCGGGGCCTCTCCGGCGTGGGGAGCAACGTGAGCGGGCAGGCCCTGGTGGACGAGATTCTGCTTGAGCGTCGGCGGGAGCTCAACTACGAAGGACACCGCTTCTTCGACCTCAAGCGTCGAGCGCAGGACATTCCGAAGCCCCAAACCCCCGTTCGGGGTACGCTCGAGTACGAGAGCTTCCTGGTCCTCGCGCCCCTTCCCCAGGGCGAGGTGCGGAGCATTCCGCCCCTCGAGCAGAATCCTGGATACTAGTAGGCGCTCTCCAGCATCCATCTACGGCCGTTCCTCCCGGCCACAGCGTGCCGGGAGGAACGTGCTGTTCCCTTCCGAGACGTATTACAGATAATCACGTTTTCAGAGATGAATACTTTTCGAGCTACAACATTCTGCCTCTTTCTGACGGCTACACTGTTGCTCACAGGATGCTTCGAGAAACTGAACGGGCCCTATGACGGAGAGGACAAGATTGGGTTCGCGTTCGACCTCGTGGCGCAGGCTGAGCAGGACAATGAGCCTGCCGGTCGAGCGGCCCGGGGAGACACGACATACACGGTCCCGCTGCCGACCGAACTGATTGGTCCGCAGCGCTCCGAGTCCGTTGAGGTCAACTATAGCGTCCTCACGGAGGAGATCGAGTACGAGCGAGAAGTGGAGACGGACACGGGGGGCACCCGCACGGAATCGTTCATTCTCGCGGAGCCGACCACCGCCGAAGAGGGCGTCCACTACGAGTTTCCACAAGGCGGAAGCTTCACGCTCCCGGCCGATTCCAGCTCGGCGAATCTGCAAGTCCGGGTTCTCGATGGCCTCGATCCGGGGGA
>CAZTDC010000183.1:0-6437 GCA_964612165.1 uncultured Salinivenus sp. | reverse complement strand
CGACGACGTTCATCATCGCGCTGTCGATTCCGATCTCGATCATCGCGACGTTTGCGCTCCTGTTCTTCAACGACCTCACGCTCAACCAGATGACGTTCGGGGGCCTGGCCCTGGGGGTGGGCCTGATCGTCGACAACGCGATCGTGGTGTTGGAGAACATCATTCGCCAACGGGAGGAGAATGGATTGTCGCTCAAGGAGGCGGCCTCCGTCGGCACGCGGGAGGTAGCAGGGGCCATCATTGCCTCCACCCTCACAACATCGGTCATCTTCCTCCCCCTCGTCTTCGCCCGCACGACGACAGCGGCTCTTTTCCAGTCACTGGCCCTCGTCGTGGTCTTCGCCATCGCGTGTTCGCTGCTGGTGGCCCTCACGCTCGTGCCCATGATGGCGAGCCGCTTCCTCACCGTCGAGGCCGGGGAGGGCGACGCCACGGACGACGCGTCGAAGTCCTGGTTTCAGCGCGCCTTTGCGACGCTCGAAAACCGCTACTCCGACGCCATCCGGTCGGTGCTGACCCGTCGCTGGCTTGTGTTTGTCGTGACGGGTGTGCTGCTGGGCGGGGCCGTGGCCCTCTGGCCGTTTGTTTCCATCGAGCTGGCCCCGCAGACCGACGCCAACGAGATCGACATCGACCTGGATATGGCCCAGGGCACCAACATCGCCGTAGTGATGGAGTACCTGGACGAGCTGGAGCAGCAGGTGAAGCCGCTCCTCCCCGACGAGGACGTCGAAAACTTTGCCAAGCAGGTGCAGCCCTGGGGAGCCGAGGTGGAGGTGCAGCTCGCGTCCGCCAGCGAACGCTCGATCAACACCTTCGAGCTGGCCGATAGCATCCGCTCTGCCGTCGTGGGCAAAATTCCCGGTGCCGACGTGCGAGTGGACGCACAGTCCGGGCTCTGGATTCTCCGACGCGTCTTTAGCGTGGGCGGGGGCAACGAGGCCCTTCAGGTGGAGCTCCGGGGGTACGATCTGGACCAGGCCCAGAAGCTCGCGGAGCGCATCAAAACCCGGCTGGAAACCGTGGAGGGCGTGGCCGGGGCCCGCAGCGGGCGGCGCGAGGGCCGTCCCGAACAGAACATCCGCTTTCTCCGCGACAAAATTTCGTCGCTGGGCCTGACGACCGAGGAGGTGGCCCGGGCCGTGCAGACCAATCTCGGGGGCAGCCGGGCGGCTGCCTACCGCACAGGTGGTGAGCAATTTCCCATCACGGTGCGCCTGCGGCCAGAGGACCGGCTGTCGGTGAAGGACCTCGACAACGTGTCGATCCGCACGCCGGACGGGCAGGCCGTGCCGCTGTCTACGCTCGTCACCACGGAGCGCGGCCGCGGCCCGACCGAAATCCAGCGCATCAACGGACAGCGGGTCACCTACATTTCGGCGACCCTGTCGAGCGACGCGGTGCTGGGCGAGGTGGTGGAGCGCGCCCGCTCAGAGCTGTCCACCCTCCAGCTCCCCGAGGGCTTCTCGATCACGTTCGGCGGCGAGTACCGCGAGCAGCAGAAGGCCCAGACGGACTTCCTGATCGCCATCCTCATGGCGCTGGTGCTCATCTACATGGTGATGGCCGGGCAGTTTGAGCGCTTCCTCGACCCGCTCATCGTGATGTTCAGCGTGCCCCTCGTGCTCGTGGGCGTGCTGCCCACCCTGGTGTTCACCGGCACCACGGTCAACATCCAGAGCGTGATGGGCTTTGTAATGCTCATTGGAATCGTGGTGAACAACGCCATCGTGCTCGTCGACTACATCAATATCATGCGCCGGGAGCGCGGCCTGGAGCTCTTTGATGCCGTGGCCGAGGCGGGACGCCTGCGCCTGCGGCCCATCCTCATGACGACCCTCACGACGGTGCTGGGCCTCGTGCCGCTGGCGCTGGGCATCGGGGCCGGCGCCGAGATTCAGGCCGCCCTGGCCCGTGTCGTCATCGGGGGGCTCGTCGCCTCGACGCTCATCACGCTCATCCTCATCCCCGCCGCGTACGTGAGCGCCGACCTCTTCGCCCGTAAGGTCCGAGGCATCCTCCCCGACTGGCACTGGCTCCCCGACCCGGGCCCCAGCGACGTGCGCCCGAGTCAGGCGTAGGTGTGGACGGGTGCAGGGGCGGAGGAAGCAAAGGGCGAGCGTGGACGGCTACTGACGTGCCTCCCTCTCCCCCTGCATCCCTCCACTCATCTACCCTTGAATTTCGGTGACGAGCTGAATCTCTTTCAGGACGCTCTGGACCTCAAAGCACTCTTCGAAGGTGCCCTCGTAGACGGTCGCTTTGCCTTCGTTGTGCACCGTCCAGGCCAGGTCTTCGGCCTCGCCGCGGCTGCAGCCGGTGGCCTTCACGAGCTGGCCGATGACTTCCTCGAACGTGTGCACCTCGTCGTTGAAGAGCACGACGAACCAGGGATCGTCGGAGCCACTTCCGGTGTCCTCTTCTTCAACCTCCTCCACCTCCGGCGGCACGGGTTCGACGTCCGGTTCGGCGGGCGATCCGAGGGCGTAGTGGAATTGCGTCATAGATGTGTGGTCCTCCATTTGCACGTCTCTGAGGAATGAGAAGAGCGAACAGCGACGATAAGAAGCTGTTTTGATTTCAATCTTCGGACTCTTGGCAGGGCGTGACGACTGCAGTGAGGATCATTCCAGCTATTATGCTGTCGTCCGTGCGCTTATTTTGGCACGACAACGAATAGAAAGCACGTGTGTCTACGCCGGGCCAAAAATCAAAACAGGTTTTAAGAATCAGGCCGAGGGGTCGCCGTCCCTCTCCTCGGCCGCTTCCAGGTCAATCTCGAAGTTTTCGGTCACGGGATTGGCCAACAGCTTCTCGCAGGCCTCCATGGCCACGCGCCGGGCCTCTTCTTCGTCGTCTTCGTCGATCCAGACCTCGGCGCGCTTGCCCATTCGAACTTGATCGATCTGGTCGTACCCGAGATTGGTGAGGGCGTGATGCACCGTTTTTCCCTCCGGGTCAAGAATAGACGGACGAAGTGTGATGGAGATTGTTGCCTTGTACATCTGAAAAGCAGCACTGAATCGAAAGATGAACGAACAGGCGGCCCTCTTCCCATCCTACTCCGGAACGTTATCCGGAGCGGGGGTAGTGAGCGCGTCAATGAGCTGGTACACGGCACACCCCACCCCATAGCTGAGATAGAACGCCAGGACGATCACGAGTCCAAACTCCTGCAACCCAACGATGAGCAGTCCTGCCAGTGCGTAGGCGGTGGTCTTCTTCGGATGGGCCCGGGCGTAGTGCACGGTCGGGGTTGGGATGGCGTCGAATCGAATGCTGGATACCATGAGGCCGGAGAGCACGACGACAATGGGCAAAAGCACCTGCAGGCTGTCGAGCGCCAGGTACTGCCCCCACTCCGAGTTCTCGGCCGCGAGGATGAGGGCCACGATGGCGACGGCCTGCCCCGGAATGGGGAGTCCTTCGAAGCCCTCCTTCTCGTCGCCCTCGGTGCTAACGTTGTAGCGGGCCAGGCGCACGCTGCCACAGAGGGCCGGCAGGGCCGAGACGATCATGCCGAGCGGGCCAAAGTCGTCCAGCGCGTAGGCGTACACCAGGAACGAGGGCGCCACCCCAAAGGATACGACGTCGCTAAGGGAGTCGAGCTGGACGCCGAACGGGCTGTCGGCGTTGGTGAGGCGAGCGAGCATACCGTCCATAAGATCAAAGAAGCCGGCCAGCACAATCAGCCAGCAGCTCCTGACGTAAGCGCCCTCCAGCACCTGCGTGAGGGCGAGGAAGCCGCAGAGCAGGTTCACAAGCGTAAAGAAGGACGGCACGGCCACACGCGGCGGGGGGCGGTCACTCCGATCGCGGCGTCGGGCCTCCCGAAAGGCACTCAGACGACGCCGAATGCGAGAGGGCCGCGATGGAGTCTCCTCCGGCGGCGCCGACTTGCTCGCAAGTACGGACCGAAGAGCGTCGAACATCAGCGGACGAAGTCCTGCATCCAAATACGGTCGAAGATGACGGGTCTACGGCGTGGCCGGGGCATCGGACGACTCGACAGCACGAGCCGCCGCTTCGGTAGACGAGTCGGCGGTCGGGAGCCACCCCATCACGGTTTCCCCCGCCCGCACGTGCTGCCCTTTGTCGACGTCGAGATCGACGTGCGGGGGCACGAGCACGTCCATCCGCGACCCAAACTTGACGATGCCGAAGCGGTCGCCGGCACTCACCGTATCTCCTTCGCCAATGTGGTACTCAATGCGACGGGCCACCGCCCCCGCAATCTGCTTGAAGAGCACCTTCGTCCCGCCGGGGTGGCGAAGGCCCAGTTCCGAGCGTTCGTTCTTCTCGCTGGCCTTGGGATGCCAGGCCACAAGATAGTCGCCCGGGCGATATTTTTCGTATTCAATGACGCCCCGGGCCGGCACGCGGTTGACGTGCACGTCGAGCGGCGACAGAAAAATGGACACGCGCTTGGCCGGTCCGTCGAGATAGAGCGAATCGGTTTCCTCGACAATCTCGACGACGCGGCCGTCAGCGGGGGCTAGCAGGCCGTTGTCGCGGGCGTCTGGGGGAGGGGTGCGCTCTGGGTCGCGAAAAAAGTAGAGGGTAAAGGCCAATCCCCCTACCGCGAGAGCCAAAAGCGGCCCGCGCCACAGCCACGCCTCCAGCTGCCACGCACCGAGCGCCAGGGCGAGCGCCAGCCCGGCCACAATCGCTACAATCGTATATCCTTCGCGTGCAATCACCAGAGAAGCAGCGGCTGTCCGAAGACCTGTGAACCGTCGGGCCAGTTGGGTAGCGAAATGGCTCGCCAGGAGGGCGGCTCAACGTGCGAAGACCCGCCTTGGCACGACCGATCAACCTTTACCTTTTTGCTTCACGGAAGTTCAACGGTGGCCATGAACATCCCTCAGAGATCAGTCCGTCCTCAATCTTCGCGGAAGCGTGCCTGAGGTAGGTAGATTCGGGGAGCACTGAAGTAGATTACGCCTGCTCCTCGATCACGTCCTGCGGGGTCAGACGCTCGATGTCTGTGTCGTCAAAGTCATCGTCGAAACTGACGAGCTGTAGACCGTGCGACGTTGACCCCACGTACTGATAGCCGTCGTCGAAGTCGAGGCCAAACTGAGACATTGCCTCCATGACCTGAACGAGCTGACTCGGAGTCAAGCAAATCCGCTCCACATTTCCGTCAATGAGAAGATCCCTCAAGAAGCGTCGATACACCGAAGCCTGATTGTTCTGTATAGCAATCAGTCCAACTGAGTACAAAGAAAACTCGGAGATGGCAATCTCATCGTCATACAGGGTGTCGAGCAATCGTCTCACCTCTTCCCCTCGATTCTGCTGAAGCAACCGCTCCAACCAGATGTTCGAATCGATCAAGAATTGCGGACCATCTCTTTCCACTGTTCGACCGCCTGATGTTGCAACTCAACAGACGTATATTCGTCTCCAAGTTTACTGAACTCTCCTGCCCAATCTTGACGAAGGTGCCGCCGCTCCCCATCCTCTTCTCCAAGTCGACGGACGTATTCTCTAACTTCTTCTTGCTTCTCTGGCGGAAGGGACTCGATCGCCTCAAAAAGGGCCTCCTTCCGTTCGGCTTCCATAGCACATCTTCGGTTTGACTCCAATACAGTGTTCTTGCTTATACGGCGATCGGTCTCCGAACGATTCCCGAGGTCCGCCCCATTCTACCGCGACAGGTACAGATCCTTTATTCCTCCCACTTCATTCCGTCACTGAACAGGGGGAGACGCCCAACTGCTCGTTCTGCCAGCCCGCCCCTCAGGACCCCTAGCGAGAAAGGTACAGGTCTTTCATTTCGTAGGGCTGCTGGAAGTGTTCGTCGGTTAGGGCGTCGACGAAGGCGATGGCCTCGCCGGTCGACTTCATCTCCGGCCCCAGCTCCTTGGGCACCTCCGGGAACTTGTCCCAGGAGAAGACCGGCTCCTTGATCGCGTACCCGTCGAGGTCGCAGTCGAGATCGCCGGCCTCGCGGAAGGTCTTCAGCTTTTCCCCGAGCATCACCTTCGTAGCGATGGCGGGGATGCGCACGCCGCAGGCTTTCGAGACGAACGGCATGGTGCGAGAGGCGCGCGGGTTGGCCTCGATGACGTAGACGACCTCGTCCTTCACGACCATCTGGACGTTGAGGAGACCGTGCACGTCCAGTTCGAACGCCAGGTCCCGCGCGTACTGCCGAATCGTTTCTTGCACCTCCTCGGAGAGGTCGAAGGGGGGCAGCACGGCCGTCGAGTCGCCGGAATGGACGCCCGCCGGCTCGATGTGCTGCATAATGCCGGTGATCCACACCTCGTCGCCGTCGCACACGGCGTCCACGTCAATCTCGACGGCGTCCTCCAGGAAGCGGTCGAGCAGGATCTCGTTGTCGGGATAGATCGAGAGGATGTTGGACACGTAGTCGGCCACCTCGTCCCGGTTGATGGCGATGCGCATGCCCTCGCCCCCCAGCACGT
>CAZTDC010000182.1:0-6441 GCA_964612165.1 uncultured Salinivenus sp. | reverse complement strand
CAGTTGAGGGTGAACATGAAGTAGGCGATGAAGAAGAGCTTGAAGAGGTCGCCCAGCGCCACGATGAGCCCCGAAGAGAGCACGTCGCTGAGCGCCTCCACGTCGCTGGTGGTGCGCGTGATGAGCCGCCCGATGGGGGTGTTGTCGAAGAAGGCCAACGGCTGGTCCTGCACGTGCCGGAAGACGGTGGTCCGCAGGTCATAGATGGCCTGCTGCCCGATGTACTGCGTCAGGTAGTTCTCGGCAAACGACAGGAGTCCCTCGCCCAGCAGGGCCAGGGCCAGGTAGAGGATGATGCGCTGCAGGCCCTCCAGGTCGCCGACGACGATATAGTTGTCAATGCCCTTTTGAACGAGCCACGGGCGGAGGGGACCCAGGAAGGAGCCGACGAGCGTGATGGTGAGTGCCAGCATCACCCAGCCGAGGTACGGCTTCAGGTAGTGGGCGATGCGGCGGAGGAGTTGCCCGTCGAAGCTGTGAATGCCTCGGCGCTCCTCATCCTCCTCGATCTGGTCGTCGGTAGCGTCGTCGGCCAAGAGATGAGCGGGACTTGTGGAGAAAGAGCGACCAGGACAGGCGAACTCCACAGCCGCCGGCAGTGTTGCGTGGGCCAGACCTCTACGCCGGTCTGTTTTTCAGCCCTTCACGTTTCCAGAAGTGTCCCTCGGCTCTTTCTTGTCTCTTTCGATGAGATCGGTCTCTGACCGGTGGGTGGGTAGTTTGAAGAGGGACGCCGGCCGCTCTATCGCGATGATGCCCGGCCTCGAGGCTCATATTCGGTCCGCCAAATGCAGTCCTGATCCCGCACTCAAACCGGCCTCCCGGCGACGGCTAAAGGCCCGACGTCTCGGCCACAGTCTCCCCGCCATCGCTGCCAGCAGGGACGTTACCGCCCGGCCCCGAAGACCCGCCTGAGGACCCTCCGCCGGAAGGGCCCCCACCGCCCGACAGTCCGCCCCCGGCAGGTCCGCCTCCGGAACGACCGTCCGGCCCCCCAATCGAGAGGGGTTCGGCCTGAAGTTCATTCGCCTTCAGGGCCTCCCGGGCCGATTCCGAACAGACGTACACGTGACCATCCGTCTGTTCGACGAAGTGGGAAGAGAAGTGCTCGTCGGCCCAGTCGAGAATATCATAGATCTCATGGCCCAGGTTCTCGGCCCCAAGCCGAAAGCCGACGACTTGACCGCGCGGCCCCTTCAGGCAAAAGTTTGTGGCGTCGCTCATACAAAAAAAGTCACTCGGTGAAAGAAGTCGGCGCGAGTGGAAAAAGGCCCTGTTGTACGAGACCCTCTTCTCTGTCTGACGGTTCCCGCTTAGAGATGTCTTCGCAGGGTTCTTTACAACAAACAACATCCGCTCCAAATCGCATCCGGCGCGCCTCGTGATGACATTCTGCCGCACAAAATGCCAGTTCTGGACAGGAAGTACAATTTCTTGGGCACGGAATGCCACTTCGACAGTCCCCTGATGGCAGGTTTGGTTGTCTGATACACGTGGAGTTCTCCTCTTCCATCCGTCGCCCCAAATTCTGATCAATATCTCTGCGTCGAACCCGTCATTCTTCCGCACACTTTGGCCGCACGCACTACGCTCCTCCCATCCAACCGTCACTGTTCTGAGTAGACACTGGTGCTCGTGTGTCCACACCATGACGAAGTACGCAGCGAAAATTCGATCGTCGACGCTGCCTGCCGGGGATCAGTGTGTGCACGCATGAAGACCGATCCATTGCAGATTGGAAAGGAACCTGCCAGACAAATGCCCCCTGACGCGCACAACGTTCGTCCAGGCGCAGTACCACAAAGAACATTCGTGTTCGCAACTCGTGCTTTTCTCTACGTTCGTGCCATCATATTGATGTCGCTATGCCGAAGATTACCATTCGTAACGTCCCGGACGGTCTTCACAAGCGACTAAAACAGCGCGCGGCCCAAAATCGCCGAAGTCTCAACAACGAGGTGCTGACCGTTCTTGAGAAGGCGGTTGAGACCTCGCCCCAGCACAAACGACAAATCCACGAGGAGATCGCAGAGAACCCGAGTCGCCGCCCCCTTTCAGACGATCCGCACACGCTGAAAAAAAACTATCGAGAGGGCCTCGCATGATTGTCGTCGACACGAACGTGGTGGCCTACCATCTTCTCCAGACGCCCCCGTTCGCCGAAGACCTCCAGCGCCTTGCAAAGCAGGATCCCGATTGGGTTGCCCCTCTCCTCCTCCGCAGCGAACTTCGAAACGTGCTGACGTTGCAGTATCGGGAACGCGACTTGCCCCTTCCTGTGGCAAAGGAACTGGTGGAACAGGCCGCGGCACTCTTTGAGAACGGTCTGTTCGAGGTCGAGTCGGAAGCCATCTTCGAGTTAGTCGACCAGTCCACTCTGTCGGCCTACGACTGTGAGTACGTGGCCCTGGCTCACCGTCTAGACGACCCGCTCGTCACCTTCGACAAGAACATCCTGGAGAGCTTTCCTGCTGTTGCCCATGAGCCGGACGACCTGCTCGACAACTGAGGTGGTAGTGTCTTTCACCTCACTGAATGGTGTTGGTTTTTTCCGTCCATCCCATCACAACCGCGCCCCCGGTTCTTTTTCTCGTGGGTCGAGCGTGTAGCGTCGCAGTTCTTCCGCCACGCTCGCCTCGGAAAAGACGGCCTTCGCTTCCAACGTCAACGGCGTTGGGTCGTCGTATCGGGCGCTGACGTGTCCCAGGAGCAGGCGTCCAACCTCTGCCTCTCGGGCCACCTCCGCCGCCTCCCGCGCCGTCGAGTGGCCGGTCTCCACCGCCCGGGCGTGGAGCGTGTCGGTAAACGTGGCGTCGTGGTAGAGCAGGTCCGCCCCGTCGGCGAGAGCGCGGCCGCCGTCACAGGGCCGCGTGTCGGTGACGTAGGCCAGGGAGATGCCGGGCCGCGGCGGCCCCAGCACCTGCTCGGGCTGTACCGTCGTCCCGTCGTCGATCGTGACGGACTCCCCCGCTTTCAATCGACCAAAGGCCGGCCCCTCCGGCACGCCCAGGTCCCGCGCCCGCTCCGGGTGGAAGCGTCCGGGCCGCGTCCGTTCCGTCAGCCGAAAGCCCATCGCAAAGCCGCGGTGCTCTAGCGGGCGCGCTTCAACGGTAAACTCCTCGGTCTCGTACACGGTGGCTCGGCCAAAGTCCTCCTCTAACTCCGTGATGCTGAGGGAAAATGGCAGGTCGCGGGGCGCGTCGCCAGGAATTGCTTCGAGCATCGCTCGTCCGCCCGCAGGCACCACCAGCGTCACCGGATCGGTGCGCTGCTGCAGGGCCAGCGTCGAAAGCAGACCGGGCAGGCCGTAGCAGTGGTCGCCGTGGAGGTGCGTCACAAAAATGGCGTCCACTCGTGCCCGACTCAGGTCCGCGTGCAGCAGGCGGTACTGCGCGCCCTCGCCGCAGTCGAAAAGCAGCACACGCCCCTTTCGCTCCACCGCCAGGGCCGAGAGGTGGCGCTCGCCGGTAGGCACCGCCGACGCCGTGCCGAGGGGAATAACATCGGTCGTCATCAGACGTGGTCGGGAAAGTCGGGGACAATCTCCGAGGTATCGATCTCCTCGTCGGCGAAGAAGCGAACGTCGCCGTCGTCCGTGACGACCCAAACCTCTTCGGCACCGGCCTCGCGGTAGAGCGCGCGCTTCTCTTCCATCTCGTCCCAATCGTTTGAATCGGACATCACCTCAACGCAAATCTCAGGCGCAAGGGTCGTCGGGTCGCCCGTCTCCTTCATTTCTCGAAGCCGATCGTCGCTCGTCCAGATGACATCCGCTTGCTTCGTTCCGCCAGGGGTAGCGATCGCCCATTCCGGAAACGCCTCTCCATTCGACAAGAGAGCATCAAGCTTCTTTTCGACGGCTTTTTGTTGAAGGGAGTGACGGTTGGTTCGCGGACTCAAGACGAGTTGGCCTCGGTGATTGGTCTCGACTTTGTAGGGAAGGTCCTGGAGCGTCGGATCCGCGACAATTTCCTGCCAGCGGGCCTGGTGCTCCTTTGCAGGAGTGGTTGTGGTTTGCATGTGAGGTCGCTGGCGCGGTCTGCGAGAACGGCGAGAGGATGTAGGAAACGCGAAGCGGAGCGGGCGAGGTCCGTCCTACTGGCTCTCCAGCCACGCGTCGACCGCCTCCGTCAGCGAGAAGGCCGTCTCGGGCGGATAGTCGTACTCGCGGTGCACCCAGTCGCCGCTGCCGTTGAGGACGGGGCGGTACTTGGACCGGTACCAGTCGGGCCGCTCGGCAATGTCGGTGAGCGCGTCGACGGCCGTGTCCACGTCGTCTTTCGTGTTGTAGAGGCCAAACGAGACGCGGACCATGCCGGGCTGCGACTCGGGCGCGCAGTCCTCACCCGCGGCCTCGCCATTGGACGAGCCGGTTCCCCGACGTCCAAGCAGCTCCCGTACGAACGGCTGGGCGCAGAAGCACTCGTTCCGCACCGCGATGCCAAAGTAGTCGTTGAGGGCGGCGGTGACGAGGCCGTGCGGAAGGTCGTCCAGATTGAACGTGATGACGCCGATGCGCTCGGCCACCTCGAGGCGGTGCGACCCGTAGATTGTGAGCCCGTCAATGGCCTCAAACCGCTCCAGAGCATACTGGGTGATCTCCCGCTCGTCCTCCTCGACGAGGTCCATCCCGATGCGCCCGAGCAGGTACATCGTGGCGGCGAGGCGGAAAGCGCCCGGCAGGTTGGGTGTCCCGGCCTCCTCCCGCTCCGGCAGCTCCTCCATAATTTCGTAGTGCCCCGTCTCGACGCGATCGACGATGCCGCCACCGACCTCCTGCGGCTCCAGACCCTCAAAAAGGGCCTTCCGGGCCACGATGACGCCCGGACTGCCGGGGGCGTAGATCTTGTGCCCGCTCATGCACAGCACGTCGATGGCCTCGTCATCACCCGCCCCCTGCACGCTGAAGGGCATGTGCGCCGCCGACTGCGCCGCGTCGACCACACAGAGCGCCCCGGCCTCGTGCGCAAGCGACGCAATTTCGTGCACCGGATTGATGACGCCCGTCACGTTCGACGCCGCCGTGACCGCCACGTAGTTGAGCCGATCCGCGTGCTCGTCAATGGCCTGCCGCAGGGCCGCCGCGTCCACACGCCCCGCATCGCCATCCGGGTCCTTCTCCAGGGGGACGTGCACGACTTTGCCCACGTGCTTGCGGTGTGGTAGGTCGTTGGCGTGGTGCTCCATCATGGTGGTGATCACCACGTCGCGCTCGGGCCGCCGCTCCGCCAGGACGCGTGCCATGCGGTTGAGCCCGCCGGTCACCCCACTTCCGTTGAAGACCACCGTGTAATCGTCGGAGGCGTCCACGAAGTCGCCGACGATCTGGTGCGCCTGGTGATACAGGTGCGTCATGATGTGCGCCCCGAAGTGGAGCTGCGAATGCGTGTTCGCGTAGTGCCGGAGCGCACGACGCACGATGTCGTCGGCCACCGTGAGGCGCAGGGTTGACGCCGCACTGTCGAGATAGGTGCGGGAGGCTGTCGAGCCGTCGGCCAGGGGATACTCGGTGTCGAGCCCCGTGAAGGCCGTTCGAAGCGCTTCCAAGCGCCCTATGCGTTCAGTGCGCGACCCGAGGGGCTTGATGCGAGTCGGAAACGTGGATTCAATCATGGCGGCGGACTCGTTGGTGAGACGGGCGTGACTGTTGAGGTGTACAGTGTATTAACGTACGAATGCCCCTACTGGATTCAAGCGAATTCCGGCGAAAACCGGCTGTCGCCCGTTCTTCGTCCTTAGCCTTCGCTGGTGGCCTGTGTGCTCTCCGTCGCCGCTACGGTCACCTGGCCTGGATGCATGGAATGCGTGGAGGCGTAGAAGCGAACACGTATGGCGCTTCCCCCCTCCAGGCCTCCACGCGTTTCCCGCACTCCGATCAGCACCGCCTCCGGAAGCCGAACCGCCGACGGAAAGATCAACGACACCGCTCACTTTGCGAAAAACGCCCTTCAAACTTTTCTTATCGGCAAACCGCCAGATATCGAACCAGTCTCACCCACCCCATGCGTCGCCTCAGTTTGCTTGTCCTCGTCCTCACCCTGTTTTCCCTTCCAACCCAGGCCCAGGACCACGGCCTGTGGACGATGTACGAGCATCACCTGAAAGGCGCGAAGTACGTCGACCTCACGTTTGCCTTCGAGCCCACCAGCCCTGTCTGGCCCGGCTTCGACCACGCCACCTTCGAACCCACCACGGCGGGCCGCCCCATCCCCGACTATGTGGCGAAAGGCGACACCTTCACGTACGAGGAGCACGGCTTCGTCGCTTCGTCCTATCACCTGCCCACCGACCAGTACGGCACGCAGCTGGACCCGCCCGCGCACTGGAACAAGAAGGGGGCCACCATCAGCGACCTGCCCCCCACCTACGCGGTACGCCCCCTCGTCGTGATCGATATTCACGAGAAGGTGGCCGACGATCCCGGCTACCACGCCAAGGTGA
>CAZTDC010000181.1:0-6451 GCA_964612165.1 uncultured Salinivenus sp. | reverse complement strand
GATCCGCTCGCGGGTTACGGGCGGCAGTTCATCCACCAGATCCGAGGCGGCCATCGTGCGGGCATCACGGGTCTCGGCGTATCGCTGTGCCGCCGCTCCCCCCAGATGAAGCGCCGCGGCCGCTGCGTTGACTGGGGATAGGCCCTGCGCGAGCAGACCGGCGCACTGCCCGGCGAGCACGTCGCCCGTGCCTGCCGTGGCGAGGGCCGACGTGCCGGTGCTTCCAAGATACGTGTCTCCGTCCGGCCCCGCAACGATGCTCGGTTGGCCCTTCAGCAGAAGGACGACGCCCCACTGCTGTGCATGCTCCTGCACCACCCGCACCCGGTCGGTAAGGTCGACCTCGCCCGCAAGCCGCCGGAATTCCCCCGCGTGCGGGGTGAGGATCCAATCGTCGGTCGCGTGGTCGGTCCAGTCGCCGTCATGCGCCGCGAGGGCATTGAGGCCGTCGGCATCGATCACGAGCGGAGCATCGGTTCCCTTTAGAAGCCGGTGGACGAACCGCTCGGTGTCGGGCGCGCGGCCCAGACCCGGTCCCACGAGCAGGGCATCGGCTCGCTCGTCGAGGACCCGATCGGCAGCGTACGGGGCGATGCCGTCGTCGGTCGTCGGCAAGGGCAGGGTGGGAACGGTCGTCAGGGACGCCGCGAGCGTCGATTGGACGGGCTCCGGACAGGCGCAGGTCACGTAGCCCGTCCCGCTGCGGACGGCCGCCTTCGCGGCCAAGGTGGGGGCTCCGGCAAAGCGCGTGCTCCCCCCCACGACCATCGCCGTGCCTACGCTGTATTTATACGCATCCGCCCCCCGAGCCGGCCACCAGGCCCGCACGGCCGCGTCCGTGGTCAGGCGCACGCAGCCTGCCTCCTGGGCCACCCGATCGAGCACGTACGCGGGTATGCCGATGTCCACGACCTCGACGGGACCGGTGTGCGCAGGTCCTTTCCCTACGAGGAGACCCACTTTCGGGGCGGCCATGGTCACCGTGCGATCCGCCTGCACGGCCGTCCCCAGCACCACCCCCGTGTCGCTGTGAAGCCCCGTGGGCACGTCGATCGAGGCGGTGGGCGCGGGCCGCTCGTTGACCCACTCAACCAGGCTGTGGATGGGCTCGCGGAGCTCACTCGTGAGGCCGGTGCCGAGAAGGGCGTCTACGTAGAGGCGTGGAGCGAGCCGGTTCGCCGTGTCCGTGAGGGTGTCCAGGTCATCGAGGACGGTTACGGTGAGCCGGTCCTGATCATCTTCCGCCCGAAGCGGGTTCAGCAGATCGAGGTTGCGGGCCGAATCCTCACGCAGCGTCTCCGGATCATTCGTGAGCACGACGTGGACGCGCGCCCCGGCTGCAAAAAGGCGACGCGCCACGACGAGCCCATCGCCCCCATTGTTGCCCTTGCCACAGAGCACCATGACGGCCGAATTCCCCAGCGGGCCATAGGCAGACTGTAGAGCCTCTGCACATCCCCGCCCGGCCACCTCCATCAGCGTGAAGCTCGGAATGCCGTACTCCTCGATCGTATAGCGGTCGGCTTCTCGCATGGCGTCAGCCGTGAGGGCAGGGGACGCCGGTCGATCGGTCGGTGCATTTGTCATGGGATTTGAGATGGATTGTGAATAGCGTGCGCGGCAATCGGTACTCAGCGACTCGTGGAGTCGGCCGAGGTCGTGTCGGGGAACGGCGGCCTTGGTTGCGCCAGGGTGTCCGGACGCAGGATCGGAATGCGCAGCGGAGCGGGGAGCACCTTGGTCCATCGGGGACGCGAGTCGACGGTGCTCTCACCCCAGACCAGGGGCTCGGCCGGCACATAGGGCTGAATGCGTCCGCCGTCCCACCGTCCGTTCTGATTCCGGTCCAGGAAGGCCCGGAACCGAAACGTGCCCTTCGGCAGCTCCCGAAACACAAAGGTGCTCTCCGGAAGCGTCGTCAGGGTGCGCGGGTCGAGCGGAATGGTGCTCTCGGTGGGGATAAGTTCCACGACGATGGAGTCCGCCCGCGCCAGCGAGTCGCGCCAGGCCACGAGGGCCGAATCGGGACGGCCCGCCTCCGCCATCACCGTCGATTCCGCAGCAAGCGAGTCGGTCTGTTGCCGCTGCGAACGCGGCCGTGGGCGACCCTGGGCCTCCGCTGTGTCCGCCGAGGCGTCTACACGCGTCGTGTCGGCGAGGAGGGCCCGTCCCTCCAGGGCCCCGAGCACGCGATTGGTCACCCGCCGGAAGCGCCGCTCGTACGTGGTGTCGGGCCCCCCGATGGGACCCAGGTCAACCGCCACGTCAACGAACTCCCCCGCCTGGAGGGCCGAATCGGGCTGGAACCGGTAGGTGCGTCCGTTGTCTGTATCGAACGTGTACGGGCGCACTCGGCCGGTGGTGTCCTGCAGTGAGAGCACCCGGCGCAGCGTGGTGCTATCGGGCGCCTGGTTGAAGCGGACGCCCGGTTGCTGATCCGGAAGGAGGAGATGAGCCTCGGTCGAGTCGGGCGACGACTCCTCCGGCACGAAGGCGCGAAAGCGGGTCCGGGTCGTGTCGGGCTGGGGCACAGCTTGGAAGCGGGCTGTGTCGGGCACCAGTTCCTGCCCAAGCGTGTCCGTTACGAGGTCGGGGGTCAGGCGCAGCGTGTGCCGGGCTTCGCTCATGGAATCCGTCCGCAGGACGAGGGCATTGGCCCGCTCAGGCGGCCGAAACACGGCCCGGACCGGCACCTGCGCGTTCGCCACGGAGTCCCGAAGGCGCCAGGCGTCCGGGCGCCGCGTCCCAATCCGAATCGGTTCGCTAAAGCTGAGGCGAAGGCGCCGCCGACTCAAGGGCTGCTCGCGCTGGAACCGGGGTGCGAGAGTGTCGACCTTCGTCAGGAGCCACGGCACGGGCACGTTCGACTGACTGCTGTCGGCCATGAGGGTCGGACGCGGAGGCACCGCAAAAGGCTCGGGCGGGTCGGGCCGCCGGTTGCGATTGTTGTCCCTCAGGGCCACGACGTAATAACGTTGCTCACGCAGGTACTCGAACGTGAACGTGCCCTCCTCGCTCGTCTGGGTGCGGTACGCGGGCTGCTCCGGTAGCGGCGTGGGAGGCGCCGCCCCAGTGTCGGGCACGGCATAGGCAAATACGTCCACCCGGGACTGGGGCTGTCCCTCCTTCGGCTTTACGACACGCCCCTGAATCTGTCCTTGATTGATGCGCGGCCCCGTCGAAAACGCCACCGTGATCGGCTCTTCGAGAGCGACCCCGCGGGCGTCGCGCAGATTTGTGTCAAGGGAAAACAGATAGGTCGTGCTGTCTCGGAGCGATTCGGGCAATTCGATGCGCACGCCCCGTCCGCTCCAGTCAAACCGCAGGCGCTGGTCAAACTGCGGCGTCACAGAGAGGGCCTGCGGCAGACTGCTGCGCTCGACGTACTCTGAAAAGCCGAGATACACCGATCGGGTGTCGGTCGGGACGTTGATGGTATCCCGGACGGGACGGGTCTCCACGATCGACGGGGGCGTCTCGTCCCTCGGTCCCCCCGTCGGCGCAGCGGGATTCGCACACGAGACAAGACCGAATCCCACGAGCCCGAAAAGGAGGAAAACGAAGCCCGGGGCCCTCCCGGTGCCATCTCCAAATCGAACAGGGCGGGCGTGCATCACGGGTGTTCTCTTCTTGCCTTGGGACCTCCCTCCTCTACGCATAGATGCCTCGCATGCGGAGCGCCTCGGCCACCTTGCGAACGCCTCTCACATAGGCGCCAATTCGGAGTGATACGTCGTGCTTCTCGGCGGTCTGGTACACCTTCTCGAAGGCGTCCTGCATCATGCGGTCGAGCCGCCGGTTCACGCGTTCCTCCGTCCAGAAATAGCCCTGTCGGTCCTGCACCCATTCAAAGTACGAGACCGTCACCCCGCCTGCATTCGCCAGAATGTCCGGAATGACGAGCACGTCTCGGTCCTCAAGGATCCTGTCGGCCTCGGGGAGGGTGGGCCCGTTGGCCCCCTCAACGATGATGCGAGCGCCGGTTGCTTCCGCGATCTCGGCGTCGATCTGGTCCTCCTTGGCCGCCGGCACAAGCACGTCTACATCGAGCATCAGCAGTTCTTCATTGGTGATGACCTCCGCGTTCGGGTATCCCTCCAGCGTTCCGTTGTTTTGCTCGACGTAGTTCTGCAGCTCTTTGACATCGAGGCCGTTTCCGTTGTAGTACCCGCCCGTGATGTCGCTCACAGCGACGACCGTACATCCCTGCTCTGCCAGCAGCTCGGCCGCCACCGACCCCACGTTGCCAAACCCCTGAACGGCCACCGTGCAGTCACTCGGGGCGAGGCCAAGCCGCTCCAGTCCGGCCATCGTCACCGTCATCACGCCTCGGCCGGTTGCTTCTCGCCGTCCCAATGAGCCGCCCAGCCCCACGGGCTTCCCCGTCACCACGGCGTTCTCCGTACGGCGCGCGTGCATCGAGTACGTGTCGAGCACCCAGGCCATAATCTGCTCATTCGTATTCATGTCCGGAGCCGGAATGTCCTTGTCCGGCCCGAATACATCGAACAGATCGGCGGTGTAGCGGCGCGTGAGGTGCTCCAATTCATCGGGGCTCATCTTCGACGGATCGCAGACGATGCCGCCCTTCGCGCCCCCGAACGGCACGTTCACGAGGGCACACTTCCAGGTCATCCAGGCCGCCAGGGCCTTCACCTCATTGAGCGTTACGTCCGGCGCGTAGCGGATGCCGCCCTTGCTGGGCCCAAGGACGTTGTTGTGGATGACCCGGTATCCCTCGAACACCTTCACGCGCCCCGAGTCCATATCGACCGGCACAGACGTGATGTGCATGCGCGCGGGGCGACACAGAAACTCGTAAAAACCGGGCTCCAGCTCCAAAATCTCGGCGGCCACGTCAAACCGCTCCATCATGGACTGGAACGGGTCGTCGCGATCGATGGGGGCCGGTTCACGGTACACCGCAGGATCGTGAACATCGAGGTTGAACGGCATAGGGACGAAGGAGTCAAATGCAAAAAATACTGGGTGCCAAGGACAAGAAAGGTCTGGACTCGCCGCCAAAAAGTCGAACGGACCGGCAGCGGCAACTAAGGCCGCAAACGACTGGAGGCGGTTGCAGTTGTCCCCTGGCGTCCCCTCGTTTTCCTTCTCTCTGTATTTTCGAAAACAAACTGGCTTGGCGAAACCCTTCTCACTCCCTGACGCACCGCCCGTCACTGGCACCGCTGCTCACCGAGACAAAACCGGAACACGTGCTCAGCCGCGCTCGGCGCCGCGTCTATAAATTTTCCCGGGATGGACTTGCGAAGATAGCGGCTGGGGTCTACGTTGTGGACGCGTCGATTCGGGATCTCCGCCGACGCCGTCTCGCTATCGTCGCGAACGCTAGGTTTTCTTCTCTACTCTATGGTTCCGTCCGCCTCCGATGCTTGGGATGCCGCTCTTCGTGATTTGCGCGACACCCTTCCGGAGCGCACGGTCCAAAACTGGCTCGATCCCATCGACCCGCTCTCCCTCGACACCGACGAGGGCACGCCCACGCTCCACCTTCAGGTGCCCACCCCCTTCGGCATCCAGTACCTACGGAGCCGGTTCAGTCGCGAAATCAAGCGGTCCGTGACGGAGGCCGTCGGGGAACCAACGGACGTCGAATACCAGGTGACGCCGGAGTCGGAGCGGCCGGACGAGATCGTGGCCGACGCGGAGCCGCCGTCCGACGACTCGGCGGCTGACTCGTCGTCATCCCCGACGTCCTCCTCCGAACGCGAATCGTCGTCTCCGACGGGATCCCCGTCGAACGACCAGCCCCCCTCCCGCCCCACCCGAGACGCCCCTCCGTCCTCCACGGACCGCTCGCCCTCGTCCGAACCGGCCGCACCGTCTCCAGAGGCCCGGTCGTCGAACGCCGACGGCTCGTCTGCACGCGCTCGTTCTGCCCCCGACCCCGAGGAAATTGAGGCGGAGACGGAAGTCGCCGATGAGGCCGCCCCCACCCCCGAAGAGCTTGCGAGCATCGAGCGATCTGGGGCCGGCTCGGCCGACGAACGCTCGGCCCTTTACGAGAAGGCCCAGGAGCACCTGCGGTCCGAGTACACGTTTGACGAGTTTATCGAAGGGGACGGCAACCGGCTGGCCCGGAGCGCGGCGTACGCCGTGGCCCAGGAGCCCGGCAGCACCAACTACAATCCGCTCTTAGTGTACGGCGGCGTGGGCCTCGGCAAGACCCACCTTGCCCAGGCCGTGGCCAACTACGCCATCGAGCACAACACCGCCGAGAAGGTCCTCTACGTCTCCAGCGACCGCTTCACGAGCCAGTTCGTGCAGTCGGTCCGCGAGAACCGGATTGCCGCCTTCTCCAGCTACTACCGACAGGCGGACTTGCTCATCGTCGACGACGTGCAGTTCTTCGGCGAGAAGGAGAAGACCCAGGAAGAGTTCTTCCACATCTTCAACGACCTGCACCAGAACGGCAAGCAGATCTTCCTCT
>CAZTDC010000180.1:0-6452 GCA_964612165.1 uncultured Salinivenus sp. | reverse complement strand
CCTTCCGTGGCGGTCGTGAAGACCTTCGGCGGCAGAATCTTGTAGGCGACCACTGCGATCACGTCCGGTTCGAGGTCGGCCACGGCCTCAGCAAATGCGTCGTCGGTAACGTCCTCGGGCTGAAGGATGCGGTCGATGCCGGCTTCCTGCGCGGCGGTCTTTACGGGCGTCGGCGTGACTTCCTGCCCGCGGCCGCGCGGCCGGTCGGGGCCGGTGGCGACGGCTACCGGTTTGTGGCCCGCTTCAACCAGTTGTGTGAGCGACGGCACGGCAAACTCCGGCGTGCCCATAAATACGAGTCTCATGCGTTAGAGGGTTGGTAGGTTGAACGTTGGAACGTCGACGGAAAAGCGTGCGGAAAGGGCGGTGTAACGTCGCAAGGTTCAACGCGCTAACGTTCAACGCCTTTGAACAGCCCATCGACGAAGCCCTTGCGGTCGAACACCTGAAGGTCCTCGATGTCCTCCCCGACCCCGATGTACTTGACGGGAACCTGGAACTGGTGCGACACGCCGATCACGACGCCGCCCTTGGCCGTGCCGTCGAGCTTGGTGAGTGCCAAGCCCGTCACGTCCACACTCTCGGTAAACTCCTCGGCCTGGCGGAGGGCGTTCTGTCCAGTCGAGGCGTCGAGCACCAGGAGCACCTCGTGCGGTGCGCTGGCGATCTTCTTGCCCATCACGCGCTTCATCTTGGCGAGCTCGTCCATCAGGCCGCCCTTCGTGTGCAGGCGCCCGGCGGTATCGATGAGCACGACGTCCGCGTCACGGGCTTCGGCCGCCTCGATCGTGTCGAACGCCACCGCCGCCGGGTCCGAGCCGTGCTGCTGTTTGATGATGGGCACACCGGCCCGGTCGGCCCAAACTTCCAGCTGCTCGATGGCCGCCGCGCGGAAGGTGTCCGCCGCCCCCACCATCACCTTCTTTCCCGCCTGCTTGTACTTGTAGGCCATCTTGCCGATGGTGGTGGTCTTGCCCACGCCATTGACGCCGACCACCATGATGACGTGCGGCTTGTTGGGCAGCGGCGCGTCGAAGTCGGCCGGGCGCTCGTCGCCCTGCTCCAGCATCAGCTTCGCAATCTCGTCGCGGATCAGCGCGTTGAGCTCCTTCGTCGACACGTACTGATCCTCCTCCACTCGCGCTTCGATGTGGTCGATGATGTCGAGCGTGGTGTCCACGCCCACGTCGCTGGTGATGAGGATCTCTTCGAGTTCGTCGAGCACCTCCGCGTCCACGGTGTCCTTCCCGCGGATCATGCGGTCAATCTTGCCGAAGAAGCTGGAGCGGGTCTTGTCGAGGCCTTCGTCCAGCTTCTCCTGCTCCTCGTCGTCGTAGCTGCTGGTAAATCGATCGAGAATGCCCATAGGGACAGAATTTAGGAACGGAAAAGGGTGGAAAGCGAGTGCTCGCGAGCGGGTGAGGTGCCGCTGAGGCGGACCTCGGCTTCAGAGGGAGAAGTCTCTTCGGGGCTGGATGACTCGTCGGAGGAATCGGCTGTGCCTCCAGACGAGGAGGGCGAGCGGTCCGAGGGAGGCGGGGAGCGTCGGATCGCGTTCAGGTAGCGAACGAGATACACGCCGAAGGAGAAGATGAACAGTCCCGTCGCCATCCAGAGGCAGACCTGAAACACCGGCTCATCGGCTTTCAAAATGATACTCAGTACCGTGATGGCGAGCCAGAGGCTGGCGGCCTTGCCGGCCCAGGCGCTCATCAGCACCTTCCCCGAGCGTTTGGCAATCCAGGCGCCCCCCATGAGGATCAAGAGGTCGCGGCCCACGATTACGCCAAAGAACCAGAGGGGAAGCTCGGGTGCTCCCGCTACCTCGGGCCGGAAGGTGAGCACCGTCACGATCAGGATGGCGCCGAACTTATCGGCCACCGGGTCGATCACTTTTCCCCACTCCGAGACCGTGCGCGTCCATCGGGCCACGCGGCCGTCGAACCAGTCGGTCATGATGGCCACGACGGTAAGGCCCAGGAGCCAGTCGAGGGGGCCGTCCTGCCAGAGAAGAATGGAAATGGGCACCACCAGCACGAGCCGCGAGAGGCTAAGCGTGTTGGCGATGGTCCAGAACCGTCCCAGGTCCGGCCAGGGCGACGTGCTCGATCCCATGATGACGCGTTACGTTCAAACCGCAGTGGGAGTGAAAACCAGCGCTTGTACAACGTAGTAGAGATTTCGTTTGGGCTCCAGTATCCTGTGCAGCGGCGGCCCCGAATCCACGCGGATTTTGTTTCCGAACGATTTGCTCATTCACAGTGGCGATGCTTTCTTCGGGCGATTGGGGGCTGACGAACGGGTGGATATTGCGTATTTCGTATTGCACGTCGGAGCGGCAGACCGTACCCGATACGAAGTACGCAATACGAGAAATGCTCGCTCAAAAAGCAGTCGGTGCCTTTTTCCAACAACTCGTTTCTCTCGTAGCGCTTCCCTTTTGATGCTGCTAATTCTCTTCGGCGGAGCGCTCGCCGTCTGTATTCTGTACGCCATTCTGATTGGATGGGGCTGGCGTCGCGGTCGCCAACAGGCGCCAACGCCCACGACCGACGACCCACCGCCCATTTCCGTCGTCGTGGCCGCACGGAACGAGGCCGACGCGCTCCCGGCTCTTCTCGACGCTCTCGATGAGCAGACGCACCCGTCCTGCGAGATCGTTCTCGTCGACGACGCCTCCACCGACGACACGACGGCGATTGTGGAGGCCTGGACGGAAGATCGGTCTCACGCGACCCTCGTGCGGGTGACTGACCCGACGCCCCCTCGGAAAAAGCAGGCACTGGCACGGGGCATCGAGGCGGCGACGCACGACCTGCTGGCCTTCACGGATGCGGACTGCCGGCCGCCGCCGGACTGGCTTTCGCTCCTCGCCCTCAGTCACGCAAGCACGGATGAGGACTGTGTGCTGGTGGGGTACAGCCCACTGGAGGGCTCCGGACTGCTCGGTTTCTTTGCGCGCTACGAGACGTTGATCGCGGGCATCTACACGGTCGCCGCCCTCGGATGGGGGCGCCCATACATGGCGGTGGGCCGAAACCTCAGCTATCCGCGCTCGGTCTTCGACGCTGTGGGCGGGTTTTCGAGCGTCGACGAGTCGATGAGCGGAGACGACGATCTGCTCGTGCAGGCCGTGCACCGTCAAACCGATGTGCCGGTGCGCGCTCTTCTCGACGGTGGAACGTTCGTGCCCACCGATGCGCCCGCCTCCTGGGCAGAGTGGGGGCGGCAGCGGCGGCGACACGTCTCGGCGGGCCGCCACTACGACTGGACCATAGGGGCGCACCTTACGCTCCTTCACGCGAGCCTCGTGCTTCTCTGGGTTGCGCCCATCTTCCTCGGCAAAACGGGGCTCGGCCTGCTGGCCACCGCTCTCCTGGCCCGCCATTCGTACCTGGGGCCGGCCGCGGAGCGGTTCGGCGAGACCGACCTGCTTGCCGTCTTTCCGCTGTGGGAGCTCGGGTACGCCCTATACCACCTCACCGTTGTGCCCCTTGGGCTCGTCCGCCCGCCGGATCGGTGGTGAGCCCGTCATGGCTGCTCGCAGCGGGACACTATCGATTGGTATCGGCGATAGGATTTGTGGCGACGGCGCGGGGAACGGGGAGGTCCGTCATCGTTTGTAGGCCCGGCCGGGCGTTCACGGCGAGTGGAATGGTGTTGACGAGCATCCCCACCGTGGCCGTGTCCCCGAAGATGCCGTTCTGAACCCGGAGGTCGATGGGGGGATCGCCGTCCACCTCGACAGCGTCGTACGACGCATCAGCGCCGACGTACATTTTCAAGTCGAGTGTCAGTCGGGACTCGCTCCCGACGAGGCCGGCCGCTGCGTGGTGAATGCCGGCGACCTCTCCGGCCGCCACCTGTCTGTATCCGGTATCCACCGACGTGTCGGCCCGGACGGGCTGGAGCGTCTCGTCCACCGCGTCCAGGGACCAGCCCAGCCCGTCGGCCAGCATCTGCAGCGACTCGCGGAGGCCAATGTGTCCGAACGTGCCGCTTTCTTTCTTCCCCGCGAAGGCGTCGGTGGAGAGGCCGGCCCCGACCTTGTCCTGAAGGGGTTCGCGGCGCTCGCCCGCGTCCACGACCCGCTCGACGGCCACGGACCGCACGTCCGTGCAGACGCCCGTCGCCGTGAGGGGCAACGTGTCCATCGCGTAGCCGGGATTTACGCCCGTGCCTACGATCGTTACGCCAGCCTCCTGCGCCGCGCGGTCGAGCCGGTCGGCGATTTCCGGGTGCCGGTCGTGTGGAAAGGAAAGCTCTTCGGTAGACGACACGACGTGCGCTCCGGCCCGGGTGCACTGCACGAGTTGATCGGCCACCCCGTCGAGGAAGGAGGTGGTGGTGTGAAGCACGACGTCGGGTGCCTGATCGGTGAGGACGGCGTCGGCGTCGTCCGAGATCGGCACCCCCGTTTCCGATCGTCCATTGCCGATCACGTCGGCCACGTCGCGCCCGACCTTGTCGGGGTCAATGTCGATGGCCCCGACGAGGCTCATGGCGGTGTCGTCTTTGTCGAGAACCGTGCCCGCAACGGCCTGCCCAATGGGACCGAGGCCGTACTGGACGATGCGGAGAGGCGTGTCCATAAGCTGGATGTCGTTGGGTTGGGAAAAGGGAGGAATTGTTCAGTAATGAGCAACACGACGCCAAACGGCGCTCTCCAGTTGCGCTCCTAAAGACGAGCTCTCTGTTTGTCAGGAGGCGGGAACGGAATCGCTTAGTAGGATCTCCTCGGCTGGGGCGCGTAGATTGTACCGGTTGGCCATGCTTGCGCCGTAGGCGCCCGTTGTACCCACGAGAAGAACGTCGCCGGGATCGGTCGGGGGGAGGCGACGATTGTGGCCCAGCACGTCCCCTGTCTCGCAGATGGGACCCACCACGTCGGCGGTGACGGCCGGCGCCTCGTCCAGGCGGGTCAGGTTCGCGATTTCGTGGTACGCGCCGTAGAGGGCCGGGCGAAGGAGGCTGTTCATACCGGTGTCGAGACCCACGTAGTTTACAGGCCCCTTCGTCTTTGTCTGCGTGACCCGGGCAAGCAGCACGCCGGCCTCGGCCACCAGGTAGCGCCCCGGCTCCATCCAGAGGTCGTACGGTGCGCGTTCCCCGAGTGCCTCGTCCAGCGCCGCGTCGAGTGCGGCCAGGTCGAGTGGAGTGGCCCCGGGACGGTCCGGCACGCCGAGGCCGCCCCCCACGTTGATCGCGTGCACGTCCGGAAAGTCGGTTGCGAGCGACGCCAAAAGATCCGCGAGATCGCCCCAGGTGTCGGCGTCGGTGATGCCGCTGCCCACATGGACGTGCAGGCCTACGACGGTCGTCCCGGCTCGGTTGGCCGCCGCGCGCAGCCGGTCCAATTCGTCGGGTACGATGCCAAACTTGGACTGTGCACCCGCGGTGCGGACGTGACGATGATGGCCCGCCCCCTGTCCCGGATCGACGCGCACGAAGATTTCCTCGCCCGCGAATACGTCCGGATGCTCGGCGAGGGGCTGCACATTGTCGAGCGTCACGTGAACGCTCCGCTCAAACGCCTCGGCGTACTCGTCAGGGGCGGCGAAGTTGGGCTGGAAGAGGACGCGGTTGGGGTCGAGTGACGGAATCGCGTCGAACACCCGGTCGAGTTCGCCGGGCGACACGCACTCAAAGCCGAGGCCTTCCGCTTCCAGCACCCGCAGCACATCGGGGTGCGAGTTGGCCTTGATTGCGTAAAACACCCGGTCCACCGGCGTCAAGTCGCGTACCTCCCGGCTTTTTGTTCGGAGGGTGTTTTCGTCGTAGACGTAGCGGGGCGACTGCTCGTCGGCAAGGGCTAGCAGGTCGTCGCGGCGGGTACGCCACCACACGTCGGACGGAGGTCCCTCCGACTTGGCCGAATCGGTCAGTTCCTGCCACCGGGGTCCGAACACGGCGTCCGGCGCCTGACTCCCGAAAAACTGAGCGTGGAGTTCGCGCACGAGGCGAGGCGCCTGCTCCTCATCTACCACGAAGCTCACGTTGAGATCGCTCGAGGCCTGCGTCACAAGGTGCACCTTCTTCTCGTCGAACACTTCGAGCGCTGGTCCCAGCTCGCTAAGTAGGGATCGAATGTGGCGACCCACAAGACTCACGACCGCACACGAACGGATGAGGTCGGCGTCGCAGTATCGGTTCAGGTCGTGTAGAAGGCGATCCAGCACGTCCGGGTCGAGGGCGTTGGCCAGCGGGTCGAGCGTGACCGTCACGTTCGCTTCGGACGTGGCCACGAGGTCCACGGATAGACCGTGGTGCTTGAAAATCTGGAAGACGTCGGCCAAGAAGCCCACCTCCTGCCACATGCCCAGCGTGTCCATGCTCACGGCCGTGACATCAGTCTTGGCGGAGATGGCTTTGAGCTGGGGACCGACGTCGGGCTGGTCGTCGGAGATCACCGTCCCGTCCAGGGTCGGGGCCTCCGTGCTGCGCACGTGGAG
>CAZTDC010000179.1:0-6497 GCA_964612165.1 uncultured Salinivenus sp. | reverse complement strand
ATGGCCCTTTACTCTACGGAGGACGACGATTGGACCCAGCAATCGACACTCGCTCCCGAGAAGGGCGAGGTCTTCAGCAGCCTTACCGGCCAGAAGCGTCCGTGCAGTGACGGGACCGTCGGAAACTTCAACTGTGAGGGGGTCGACCTTGAGTCCTTCCTCCCCATCCGGGAGATCGGGGGCGAGCGCGGCATCGAACTCAACGACATCTGGGGCTGGACTGACCCGGAGACGGGCACCGAGTATGCCCTCGTGGGACGCACCGATGGCACCGCCTTTGTCGACGTCAGCAATCCCAACAATCCCGTCTACGTCGGTGAGCTGCCCCTTACCGACGGCGCCCGCGTCAACTCGTGGCGCGACATCAAGGTCTACAAGGACCACGCCTTCATAGTGGCCGACAATGCGGGCAACCACGGCATGCAGGTGTTCGACCTTACGCAGCTCCGTGAGGTGGACTCCGGAGAGATGCCGAAGACCTTTGAGGAAACGGCCCTCTACGACGAGGTCAACAGCGTCCACAACGTCGTCATCAACACGGAAAGCGGATACGCCTACGCCGTGGGAAGCAGCGGCGGCGGCAAAACCTGCGGCGGCGGCCTCCACATGGTCAACATTCAGGACCCCACAAACCCGACCTTCGCGGGCTGCTTCGCACACAAGCAGACGGGGCGCTCCGGCACTGGCTACGTGCACGACGCCCAGTGCGTCGAGTACGACGGCCCGGACCAGGAGTATCAGGGCCGCGAGATCTGCATCGGCTCTAATGAGACCGCCCTCAGCATCGCAGACGTGACGAATAAGGACAGTGCGAAGGCCATTGCAAAGGCCTCCTATCCGGATCACGCCTACATCCACCAGGGCTGGTTCGACAAAAACCAGCGCTACTTCTACCAGAACGACGAGCTCGACGAGATCCAGGACAAGGCCGGTCAGACCCGCACAATCATCTGGGACCTGAAGGACCTCGACAATCCCAAGATCGTGAAGGAGTTAATGCTACCCGAGAAGTCGACGGACCACAACCTTTACGTGAAAGGGGACCGGATGTACCAGTCCAACTACAAGAGCGGGCTGCGCATCCTGGACGTGAGCAATCCCACGGAGCCGAAGGAGGTGGCCCACTTCGACACCCAGCCGTACGGAAAGAACGATCCCGGCTTCCAGGGCTCGTGGAGCAACTATCCGTACTTCGACAGCGGCATCGTCGTCGTGTCGAGCATTGGGGAAGGCCTGTTCGTCCTGACGCCCTCGAAGCAGGAGCTCTAACGTCGCTCCCTGTGGACTTTGTCCGTTGGCACGGGCGTCCCTCGCCGGGCGCCCGTGCACCTCGGTGTTCTTCCGTCTAAAAGCTTAAGCCCTCCTATGCGTCGTTTGTTTTCGCTGCTTCTCTTGCCTGCGCTGCTGATGCTCGCGTCGCCGGCCACCGGGCAGGCGCAGAGCCCGAAGCTCTACGTGTGCAATCAAGGTGAGGCGACCGTGTCGATCATTGACATGAAGTCCCAGACGGTGGAGACGACCGTCGACCTGAAGAAGCGGGGCTTCTCGGAAAATGCGAAGCCCCACGACGTGGTGGCGGAGCCGGACGGATCCCACTGGTACGTCACCCTCATCGGGGCAAACACGATTCTGAAGTTCGATCGGCAAAACGAAATCGTCTCCCGCGTCGACGGCTTTGAAGTGCCGGGGCTCCTCGCCCTCCATGCTTCCTCAAACCGGCTCTATGCGGGCCGCTCGATGAGTGCCGTCGATCCGCCCAAGAGCCTGGGCGTCATCGACCGCGAGAACATGTCGGTCATGAAGCGGGTGGACACGTTCTTTCCCCGTCCCCACCCCCTCAGCATTCGGACGGACGGCAGCTATGCCTTCATCGCCAGCCTGGCGACGAATCAGCTGATGGGGATGAACACCGAGTCGGAGGAGACGAAGATGACCCGTCTGGGGGGCGACACGCAGACGCTCGTTCAGTTTGCGATGACGCCGAATGGCGACCAGCTCATCGCGGGCGGGCAGAAGACGGGACAGCTCCTCGTGTTTGACGCCAGCAACGCCCCCGCCCTGTCGGTGACCGACACGCTCAGCGTGGGCAAGCAGCCGTGGCACCCCGTCATCAGCGGGGACGGCTCCACGGCCTACGTGCCGAACAAGATGTCCCATAGCATCAGCGTCGTGGACCTCACCAATCCGGCGGTAACGACGACCATTGAGGGAGAGGGACTCGCGCAGCCGCACGGCACGGCCCTCTCCCCCGATGGACAGTATCTCTTCGTGTCCAACAACAACCGCAAGGGCAACTACAGCCCCTCCGGCGACAATCCGGATGCGGGCACCGTCACGGTGATCGACACCGAATCCAACGAGATTACGAAGGTGATTGAGGTCGGCACCTATCCCACCGGCGTGGGCACCTTTGGCGGGCAGCGGGCCATGATGCCGTAGCCGAGCACGTATGGGCTGAGATGGGGGGCAAGAAGCGAAATTACCCAGGTTCATTGCTGCGCGATGCACACACGTTCCCCGTCGTCGATTCTCGTCGTGCTCTTCGTCGGCGGTCTCCTGCTGGCGGGCTGCACGGGAGCCTCGAAAAGCGGCGAATCCGCCCCGTCGAGCCCTACCTTTCCGGATCACTATCAGCGGGTGGTGACGCCCTCGATTTCGGTTCTGGATGCGGACGGCACGCCCATTTCGAATCCCTTCTACGGCGGCTTCAACACCCCGCGTCCGCAGTGGGTGGACATCGACGGGGACGGGGACGACGATCTCTTTGTGCAGGAGACGTCCGACCGGCTTACGTTCTTCGAGCACGTCACCGAAGGCGACTCCTCGCGTCTCGTCTGGCGCACGGACGACTACCAGGACCTGTCGATCGGCGAATGGTTTCGGTTCGCGGACCTCGATCAGGACGGTACGCCGGACCTTCTGGCCGAGGAGCGCTACAGTCATCTTCGCCTTTACCACAACACGGGCACGGCCACCGAACCCTCCTTTGAGCTCTTCACCGACACCCTGCGGACGCCGTCCGGGGAAGCCATCTTTTCCGATCGGCAAAACATCCCCAACGTCACGGACATCGACTGCAACGATCAGCTCGACCTGTTTCTGGGGCGCCTGGACGGCACCATTACCCGATACGAGGCCGCGGGCGACTCGGCGGGCATGCCCCAGTTTTCCGAGGTGACCGACGAGTTTGAAGGCATCGAAATTGTGAATCAGCAGATGAAGGGGGTCCGGCATGGGGCCAACACCCTCACGTTCGCCGACATCGACTCCGACGACGACCCCGACCTCTTCTGGGGCGACTTCTTCGAGCCGGGCCTCCTGCTCATCGAAAACACCGGCGCCTGCGGCAATCCCATTCTGAGCGGGGCCCCGGAGGCCTTTCCTCCCTCGAATCCCCTGGAGACGAGCGGCTATAACGCCCCTGCCCTCACCGACTGGACGGGCAACGGGCGCCTCGACCTGTTTGTGGGCGTGCTCGGCGGCTCCAGCGACGCAAACGCCAGCCTCGCCGATAACTTCTACTTCTACGAACACCAGGCGGATGGCTATCAGCTCCGCACGGAGCAGTTTGTTGGGGGGCTCGACGTCGGGAGCGAGAGCGCGACGGCTGTGGGCGACCTCGACGGCGACAGCACGGTCGACGTGCTCGTGGCCAATAAGATTGAGCCGACCGAGGGCTCAACGTCGTGGGTCTACCGGCTCTCTCGACAGACGTCGGGCTCGTCGCCAGCGTACCAGCTTGACGGCCACCTCGATCTTCCGTCGGCTTACCACTACGCGCCGGCGCTTGGCGACCTGACCGGCGACGGCGCCGCCGACCTGCTGCTGGGCACCTGGAAGGGCCGCGTGGCCTACCATCGCAACGACGGCGACGGTACGTTTTCGACCGCCAACAAATCCATCGTCGACCTGTCAAGCGAGCAGCACGTCGCACCCGCCCTGGGTGATCTTACGGGGAATGGCAAGCTCGACCTCGTCGCTGGAACCGGGGATGGATCCCTTCACGTCTTCCGAAACACAGGGACGAGCGACAAGCCGGATTTCGAGCGCATGGCGGACGTGCTCACGGACGTAACCGTGGGATCACGCAGTGCGCCGGCGCTCCACGACGTGGATGGGGATGGGGTGCTCGACCTCGTCGTTGGCACGGAGGAAAAGCTGGTCGTGCTTCGCAATGAGGGCACGCCGAACGCTCCGTCCTTTGCCTCGCCCACGCCGGTCTCCGTAGACGGCATTCTCCGCCTGGCCCAGCCTGCCGTTGGCGACCTCAATGGAGATGGGCAGGACGAGCTTCTCCTGGGCACCGAGCGAGGCGGACTCATGCTGTTGAAGGCCGCCTCGCGTCCATAACGGGGTACCAGTTCTACCAAAGTCTCCGGAAGAAGGCCCGGACGTGGTCAAAGAACGTATCGGCGTCCTTCGTTGTCTCGGACGCAGTAGAGGAGGAATGGGAGGAGGACGACCTCGCGTCAAGAGCCCGATTCAGCGCCTTTAGATTCCTACGAAGGTGGGAGAGGAGGTCATCACGCGTATCCTCGGGCAAGGCGCTATATCCCCCGTCCTGAAGGGACTCGATGGCCCGACGGTGATGCTGACGGGCCCGGCGGAGTTCGGTCGAGGTGCACGTCTTTAATTTCTTGACGGCATCCTCGACATCCTCGACAGGCTTTTCAACGGGCAAGCGCACGGCGGTAAACCGCTGCGATGCGTCGCGGGAGGCGGCGAGTGATTCGGAGTGCGACGTATCCAGCGCGTTCATGACAGGTAGGATGGCGATGAGGGAAAGACGCTGCACGGCGGTCCGATTCCGCAGCGGAGGATGCTCGGTCTTGGAACCGCTTCCAATAAACAGGCGACCCACCGAAAATGTGTAAGGAGGCGGTTAAATCTTCGCGACGAAACTCGGAAAATGCGTCTCGTTCTCGAAGAACTACGCGGTGGTTTCAAGGGAGATGGTGCTATTTTACCGCTCCGGCGGCTGACTCCTTCCATCTAAGAAAAAGTGTAAACCCTGGCACGTCTTTTGACCGAAAATGGGTGCACTCTTGATGATGGAATCATGTCTCCTTCACGCAGGTATAATTTGCAGGTTCTTTTCCTTCGGCTTACCCCTCCTCCCATGTCCCGTAAATTTGTACACCTCCTGATCTGGGGACTCCCCCTGGTCCTGGTGATGGGAGCGTGCTCGAGTGCCGAATCGAGCCGAGCCAAACCAGAGCGTTCGGATCCCACTTCCGCGGAGAAGACCGACGAGGAGCGAACCGATCGCTCCCGTGTTCGAGGGGAACGGCGTGGCCCGCCCGCAGACGTGGTATCGCGCCTGATTCAAGAAGCCCTTCAGTCGGACGGAAACGTGTCGTACAGCACCCTTGTCCAGCAACTCGGTCGCCCGAAGCGCGTCGAGACGGAGCCTGTCGCCAATCAGTACGTCGAGGACCAGATCGACACCCTTCGCACCCTCGTGTACAGGGGGGTCGAGGCGATGATCTACGACGTGGCCAACGATTCAAAGACGTTTCTCGTGCGGCTCTCGCTCTCAACCGCTCGCTACACGACCCCGGATGGCCTCCGTGTGGGCTTGACGAAAGAGCGCGTGATTGACCGTCTTGGTCCCCCCACCCGTCGCAACACCTCTACGGGCGAACTCGTCTACCAGGAGACGACGCCCAAACCCACGTCGATGCTAATTCAATTGAGGAACGACCGGGTCACGCGAATCGACTGGGAGTTTTCGGTTACCTGAAACTGCATTGAGCGGTTTCCGGTCCGGCGATTCGTCGCACGTCCGTTCTGGCAAGAAAAATGGGCTCATCCATTGGGTGAAAGCGCCAGCATTGGACCCCTAATGCCGCTCAGGAAAGCGACTGGACGCCCCCGTGATCTGGTCCAGACGGGTCACAGTATCCGGTTCGAACCGCGCAACCCACGTGGACGGCAGCCGTTCGAGTCTTTTGACGTCCCTGTACTTTTTCGCACCATTGATGCGCCCCACATGGAACTGAACGAAGTCCCGGACGCTCCTGCCGACCCGCCCCGCCCGTCTGAAACCGGCGGACAGTTTCAACTCGTGTCCGATTTTGAGCCGATGGGCGATCAACCCAAGGCCATCCGGGAGCTCGTGAACGGGGTGGAACGGGGGGACGAATACCAGACCCTGCTGGGAGCGACTGGAACCGGAAAAACATACACCGTGGCGAACGTCATTGAGGAGGTGAACAAGCCCACCCTCGTGATGAGCCACAACAAGACGCTGGCGGCCCAGCTCTACGGAGAGCTCAAGCAGTTCTTCCCCCGCAACGCCGTCGAGTACTTCATTTCGTACTACGACTACTACCAGCCGGAGTCCTACATCGTCCCGAACGACACGTACATCGAGAAGGACGTGGCCATTAACGACCGCATTGAGCGGCTGCGGCTGCGGGCCACCTCCGAGCTCGTGAGTGGGCGCGACGACGTGATCGTGGTGGCGAGCGTCTCCTGCATCTACGGCCTCGGCT
>CAZTDC010000178.1:2437-6505 GCA_964612165.1 uncultured Salinivenus sp. | reverse complement strand
CCGTGCGAAGGCGCTGCTGGACGACGCCGGCGTGGAGCTGCGGGGCGACGGCCGGACGCGGGAGCTCCTGGACGGCATCGACCCGGCGAGCGAGGACGACTACGCGGCCGAGTACCTGGACCTCACCCTGGCTATCCGCGTGGTCGGGAGCGACGATGCTGCCATGGACCACATCACCGACTACGGCTCCAACCACACGGAGGTCATCGTCACCGACACGCTCCCCACGGCCCGGCGCTTCGTGCGGTCGGTGGACGCGTCGGTGGTGCTGGTGAACGCCTCCTCCCGCTTCTCGGACGGGGGCGAGCTGGGCCTCGGCGCCGAGATCGGCATCTCCACCACCAAGCTGCACGCCTACGGGCCGATGGGGCTGGACGCCCTCACCACGCAGAAGTTTGTGGTGTACGGGGCGGGCGAGACGCGGCACGAGGTGGGAAAGTAGATCCTCCACTACACGCTCATTCGGAACGGACGAGCGACGGGGGATATTTAGCTTTCCCGTTCTCCCTGCCAATCCCGGCCTGCAATGCCTCAACTCGAACGCATCAAAATTGAGAGATACCGGTCCATCAAATCGCTGGACCTGGGGCTGCGAGACATCAACGTTCTCGTTGGACCGAATGCGGCTGGGAAGAGCAACTTTGCCCGGTTCCTTCGCCTTTTGAAGGAACTCGCCAACGAAAACCTGACCATGCACGTTCGGCAATCGGGCGACGTAGAGTCGATCTTGTACTACGGTCAAAAAGCGACCTCCGCTCTCACAGGAAAAATTCAGCTTGACGCGAACGGCTATCTTTTCGAGCTCGTCCCGACGGAGGATGGTCGTGTCACGTTCAAGGAGGAGCGCATCTTCGAGGGAGAACAGCTCTCCGAGAACGGCACCCTGATTGCCGAAGGCCACAGAGAGACGTTCCTCAATACCAGTTCAGGTGAGATTCGGGAGGTTGAGCGCGAAATCCAGTCCGCATTCAAAGCGCTTGCTGTCCATCACTTTCAGGACACCGGCTCGGGTGCTCCACCGAAGCAGGCTGTGAACCTCCAGGATGACCGGAAACTTCACTCCGACGCCGGGAATCTTGCCGCCGTCCTCTACCGCCTGAAGAAGCAGCAGCCAGACGTGTACCGCCTCATCCGCCGCACCGTCCAGCGCGTCTTTCCGCAGTTTGGCGACTTCGTCCTCCGCCCCGACACGCACAACGAAGGCAAAATCCGTCTCCAGTGGCGAGAGAACGGAGAGGAGTACGTGTTTGGCGCCCATCAGCTCTCCGACGGCACCCTCCGCTTCATCTGCCTCGCCACGCTGTTCCTGCAGCCGAGTCCACCGTCAACAATCATCGTAGACGAGCCCGAGTTGGGCCTTCATCCCCATGCGCTCGGCGTGCTGGCCGGGATGGTTCAGAGTGCCGCGGTCGACGCACAGGTCATCCTCTCCACGCAATCGGTGACGCTGCTCAACCAGTTTGCGCCCGAGGACGTGATTGTCGTGGACCGGGAGGAAGATCCGGACGCGCCCGTGGAGGCCCCGCGGTCGCACTCCACGTTTCGGCGCGTGTCGGATCGGGAGGAGCTCGACGCCTGGCTTGAGGACTACACCCTTGGCGACCTCTGGGAGATGAACGTGCTCGGAGGGCAGCCATGACCCGACTGAAGATCGTTGCGGAGGGCCGGACCGAGCGCGACTTCATCAAAGAGGTGCTGGCTCCACACTTGCGCGGCCACGACGTTTATGTCCATCCCATCCTGGTTTCTGCTTCACGAGTCCGAAAGGACCAGGATCATCTTGGCGGCGGAGGGAGCTTTGGCAAGGCCCTGCGTACCGTTCGGGACACGCTGCGCAACGATTCCTCGGCGTACTGCACGACGATGTTCGACTACTACGGGCTTCCGGCCGATTTTCCAGGACTCGATTCCGACGACGGTCCGTCCTCTGCTCGATTGTACAAGCGCGTCAACTGGCTCGAAAAGCGGCTCGCCCGAGAGATCGGGGACACGCATCGATTCATTCCCTACCTCCAGGTTCACGAGTTCGAGGCGCTGCTCTTCGCGAATGTAGAGGCGATCGAGCGAGCCACCGGCCTTCAAGGGGGCGATGAAAGTCCTCTCGACGATCTCCGCTCCGTCACTGACCACTTCGATAATCCAGAACACATCGACGACGGGGAAGAGACAGCACCGTCAAAGCGCCTCAAGGAGCTGTTCCCGAAGTACCAGAAAGTGGTCCACGGCGAAATGATCGCCCACGACATCGGTCTCACCCGAATCCGCGATCAGTGCCCCCACTTCGACGACTGGGTGACCCAGCTCGAATCTCTCGATCCGCTCTCAGCCTGACATCTAGGCGATCCTTTTCGGAAGGACACTTGACGGCCGCAATCAATTCCCGCGCGTCAGCGTTACAATACCCAAATATACTCTCCAAGAAGCGACGGCACCGCCATGTCCGGCACGCGCAAGTGGGCAAAGGTCAAGCGCAAGAAGGAAAAGCAGGACCAGCGCCAGTCGAAGAAATGGGCCAAGCTGTCCCAGGAGATCGAGACGGCGGCCCGCAAGGGGGGCGGTGATCCGGAGGGCAACGTGCCCCTCGCCCAGGCCATCGAACGGGCGAAGGAGGAAGACATGCCGAAGGACACGATCGAGCGCGCCATCAAGCGCGGCACTGGGGAACTGGAGGGGGCAGAGACCACAGCCGTCACCTATGAGGGCTACGCGCCGCATGGCGTGGCCGTCTTCGTGGAGGCGCGCACGGACAACATCAACCGCACCGTCAAGGACCTCCGCAACCTCTTCGGCGACTACGGGGGCAACCTGGGCAAGGACGGCTCGGTGGCCTACCTCTTCGAGCGCAAGGGTCGTTTCGCAATTCCGGTCGACGCGACGGACGAGGTGACGATTTTCGAGACCGCTGTGGAGGCGGGGGCCGAAGACATTGACGAGACGGAAGAGGCGTTTGTCGTGACAACACCCGTCGAGGCGTTCGACGAGGTGAAAGAGGCACTCGAGGAGGTGGACATTGAACCGGTTGAGGCCGACCTTGTGCGCTGCCCCACCACCACTGTCGCGCTCGACACGGACGAGCAAGAGAAGGTGCAGGCCCTCATCAACGACATTAACGACCACAAGGACATTGAGGCCGTCTACACGACACTCGAGACGGACGACGCCCCCTGACGCTTTACCCACGCTCCCCGCTTCCCCTCATGCATATCCTTGGTATCGACCCCGGCTCTCGCGCCACCGGCTATGGCTTTATCGACGGCACCGACGAGACGCTCGTGGACGCCGGCGTCATCCGCCTCGACGACACCGACGACCACCCCGACCGCCTGAAGCAGATCTACGACCGGCTCACCACGCTCATCGAGACGCACGAGCCGGAGGCGTTCGCCATCGAGATGCCCGTTTACGGGCAGAACCCGCAGTCGATGCTCAAGCTGGGACGGGCGCAGGCCGCAGCCATGATGGCCGGGCTCAACGCGGACCTTCCCGTCGCCCAGTATACACCGAAGGAAATCAAGAAGTCCGTGACGGGCAACGGCAACGCGTCGAAGAAGCAGGTGGGGTTTATGATCGAGTCCATCCTCGGCGTTGAAGCCGAGAGCCTTGCGCACGACGCCGCCGATGCCCTGGCGACGGCCCTCTGCCACAACAACCGCGACGCCCACGACGACGGCGAGTCCTACACCGGCTGGGACAGCTTCGTCGACGCCAACCCCGATCGGGTGTCCGAGTGAGGAATGCGGAGGGGAGGGGGCAAAGCAACGGTGGGGGCATCCCCACTCCGCACGTCACGGACTGCACGCGTCAGTTGCGGTGGTAGCCGCGCTCGCGGTCGCGGACCTGGATGACCTCCTTCACCTCTTCAGCGTCGAGCGTGTCGCCGCTCAGTTCACAGGCGAGCTCGGTCATCTGCTCGGCCTTGTTTGGAGACTGCCGCCACTCCGGGTGGCCCTGCTCAATGAGACTGACGAGAATTCGGAGGTACGGGTAGCGCTCCTCCTTCGAGTCGATCTCGGCGATGGACTGGGCAAAGAGTTCGGCGTTGCGGCCGATCTGGCGATCGACCATTCG
>CAZTDC010000178.1:0-2337 GCA_964612165.1 uncultured Salinivenus sp. | reverse complement strand
CCCTCTTGACCCAGACCTCCGCAACTTGTAGCTTCATAACGGTCCGATGGCGTTGACGAACCCGGCTCGGCGCCCGTCGTACAGGGGAGGCCCGCAGGAATCAGTACGCAGCATACCCATGAGCAATCCATCTGACCAGAAATCCAGTGCCTACCGGCTGGAGGTGCTTCCGGAGGTGCCCGCGTTCCGTCGGGACGTTCTGCGCGACGGCCGGCTCGAAAAGGGCCACCTCGTCTACTACGGCCCGCAGCCGTCGTACTACGGCATCGGAGAGGTCAAGCGCATCAACGGATCCAACATCGCCGTCGACTTTCGGGGGACCGGCCACTTCGACGTGCACGAGGAGATCATGGATCAGCGCTACCTCATCCGCATCCCGCAGGAAAAGATGGCGGAGCTGTAACGCCCTGCAATCGAGCCAAAACGAGCGGCGGTAGCATTCGCATCGAGCACAGAGAATAGAGAGCAGTCGGACTGGGACGGCTCGGTCACGGCTGCGGAGTTGCGGACGGACGGGCTATCGCGTTGGTTTGACACGGACGAAGACGGAACGCCCCGCTCCAAACAGTCCCTCCGCCGTGCGAGAGAACCGTCTGTGGATCCTGCTCGCGAGCCTGCTCCTCATTGGGTGCCAATCTCCCGATTCCACCGCGCCCCCCGACGCCACCGACTCGGCGCGAGCCCCCGAGGTAGCGCCCCAGCCGCTTCCATTGAGCGCGCCCCTCGACACCCCCAGCGTCGAAGCGTCCGGCCTCACCTGGTACGGCGACACGCTCGTCGTACTGCCGCAGTATCCGGCGGGGCACGGAGCGGACGACCCTCGCCTGTACGGCATCTCGCGCGCCCAGCTCCAACGGGCGGTGGACGACACTGCCGCCGCCCCGATCGAGCCGTTCCCAATTCCAGTGACCGGATTGAGCCGAGAGGGAGGCGCGACGCAGTATCAAGGAGTTGAGGCCCTCGCTTTCGACGGGGCGCGCGTCTACGCTCTGATTGAGGCCGACACGAGTGGGCCGGGCATGCAGGGACGGTTGGTTCAGGGACGGGCCGACCCGTCCCTACGACGGATCCGGATGCAACCAGAAGCGGCGCGCCGTCTGCCCCAGCAGGCCGCGCTTCCGAACATGTCCTACGAGGCCCTTACGACCCGGGGCGACACCGCGATCGCGCTGTTTGAGGCCAATGGCGCTCGCGTCAACGACGCGCCCCGCGCCTATCGGGTCGACGACGCGCTGCAGCCGGTCGGCTCCGTTCCCTTCTCGACGCTGGAGTACCGCCTCACCGACGCCACGGCGCTCGACGCGCAGAACCGATTCTGGGTCATCAACTACTTCTATCCGGAGGAGCGGGCCGTCCTCCGTCCCGCCTCCGACTCCCTCGCGCGCCGACACGGGACGGGGCGGACGCACCGCACCGCTCAGGCCGTCGAGCGCCTCGTGGAGTACCGATACACCCCGCGCGGCATCCGGCGCACCGACACCCCGCCGCTGTGGCTCGAATTGGCCGAGGCGCCCCGCAACTGGGAGGGGCTGGCGCGGCTCGGGACGGGCTTTCTCGTGATGACCGACCAGTTCCCGTCCACGCGCCTCGCCTACGTCCCGGGGCCGTCATCCGAGTCCGAGTAAGCAGTCAAACGGGAGAAAAAGCCGCGTCCCGTGGGAGAGGAGGGATCGTGCTAGCGAGGGGGACAGCCGCTTGGGACCTTTGTATCCGCTCAAGCGGTGCGTAAGAGGACGCCCATCGTGTTCAAATCTTTCGACGACGATCGTTTGTACGGAACGTCCGGGCATCGAACGGTGTGGACAAATCCATCTTGTCCTCTCGCCTATGCACCCCTGCCCATGTCCTCCGCTCTTGCCGACGACGTTCGCCAGACGGCGACCGACGCGTACGGCACCGTTCCCAACCTCTTCGAAGAGACCAATCAGTACACGGGGGTTCCCGGAGCCGTCTACCTCGCGGCCGACGCGGCACTAATGGACGGCAACCTTCGTCCGTCCGAGCAGCAGGTCGTGATGCTCACGATGGCCCGCTACCACGACAGCCGCTACGACGCCGTCGTACACGCCCGGATGGCCCTCGACGCCGGGCTCTCGCCCGACACCATTGACCACCTGTTGGCCGGCGAGCCGGTGCCCGACGACCGGATTCGCGCGCTCGTGGAGGCCACTGAGCGTTCCTGCGAGGAACGAGGCTGGCTCGACGCAGAGACGCTGCGCGACCTCCAAAACCGGGGCGTGGGACGGGGGGAGCTGTACGAGATTTTCGCCTTCATCGGCCTCAAGACGTTCACCGGCTTCACCGCTCACCTGTCGGACACGGACGTCGACGGGCCGT